>CAIXME010000415.1 GCA_903920425.1 uncultured Pirellula sp.
GCTGCGGGTCCTTGGATGACCTGATTTCAACGAACCGGTGGTCGTTCGCAAAATCAAATTTTGTCGGTGCAGGCGGTGGTGATGTTCGAGTTAGTTTGTCGTCACCGTCGGCTTCAGGGAGACGCGGCGCGTTGCGGTTGTGTGAAGTAGTTTGTTCGCTCTCCGATGCCGTTGAAGCCAACTGCCCTGTTGGCCCGGAAGATAGGTTGTGTGCATCCGCTGTCGGTTCCTCGACACTGATAGCATCTAGCACTTGTTGCCAGTGATCGAGCAGCTTATCCCAAGCGATGACTCCAGCTCCAATCTCAGCGGGTATTGCAATCTGGCTCTTGTGATTGCTCAGTTGGCATGCCAGCGACCACCACGCGGAATGATGCTTGGGCGAGGCAGGCGCATGGGCCGAATTGTTATTGTTTAGCGAGGGATGATATTTCCGTCGCAAGGTGTTCCACATGCCGTTGGATACCAGGTCGAGAGAAACGCGAAAGCTCTTAGCAATGGATTGGTGTGGATCGGCAGTTGGGTTGCCGTTGCGAAGCCAATTCGATAGATCATCATCGGAAGCGATACGATCCAATTCGAACAATGTACAGGCGGATTGCAGCAGCGACAGGGTCTCTTGAAGACTTGATCCAACCCGGCCGTGTCCTGCGGCCACGTACATGGGCATCAATGACTTGAGCAATACTCTGCGCAAAAACAGGTCATCTGAGTCGGTTTGAAATCGATGGATCCATCGCAACGATCGAGCAAAGCCAACTCCGAGCTGTAAGTCGCGTTGCTTGGTCCCACTAGGCAGATCTCGCTCATTTGCCTCCGACGATTTGATCAATTCCAATATCAATTCGCATAGGCGATCTGGATAGTTCGATTGCGATCGAACCGCGGTCGGATGGGCCAGGAATGAGACCGTATCCGACGGTATTTGGTTCTCGCGGGCTGCGATGCGCGCCAGCATTTCGGAGCGGTATTCCATAGAGTCCACGTTTGTGTTTCCATTCAGAGACGCAACGCTCATACCAGGAACAGTGGTCACAGGACCTTTGATTGGCTTTGGCAAAACAGAGGACGTCGACATAAGATCTGAGAAACCGATGGATCCAAAAAACGGAGGCTAGGAACTCTGGGAATCTAGCTCTCGTTTCCAATCGTCAGTCGAAACGTAGATGCGGTATTTGCACGTCCATTACGATTGCAGCACCACCGGTATGAATGGTATCGATTGTATCGATTAGCGGAGCAGCGCAAGCTGCCCGGTCGGAGTGCTAGACAACGTTGGCATTTCGAGCGTGCAACCGGACGGCTCGCGCCGTACCGCTAACAAAGCCGTACGGCTTGCGCCGTGCTAACCGCCGATCTGATACATGGCTCGATCGGGCTGCTTAAAATTCAATTCCGAGATGCCGTGTGCGGCGTACTTATTGGCAACACACTGCGCGACAAGTGCGTAGATCTCCTGGTTTGAAGCGTTGGATTCGCACAAACTCTTGACGTCCCATTCCTCGCGACCGAATAAACAATTGCGAAGCTTGCCGTCTGCCGTCAATCGGAGACGGTTGCAGGAACTACAAAACGGTTGCGATACGGGATCGATGAAACCAACGCCACCGTTACCATCCGCAAACATATAGTCCGATGAAGGTTGAGATGGGTCTGCTCTTCCGACGGAATCGAGAGAGCCAAAATGGGATTGCAGAATGGATCGCAATTCGCTGCCGCTGACTACTTGATCCTGATTCCAGTTGCGATCCGCATCGAGTGGCATAAACTCAATGAATCGTATGATCAATTTTCGATCTCTGGCAAACTGAACGAGCGGAACGCAGTCTTGCAAATTGATATCGCGGAGCATGAGCGCATTGAGCCTCACTTGCAAACGGCTTTTGATTGCCGCATCGATTCCTTGCAAAACTGATTCCAAGCCTTGTCTGCGCGAGATTTGCTGGAACGCATCTTCTCTCAAGGTGTCGAGGGAAATGTTAACGTGAGTGAGACCAGCCTGCTCCAAAGCGGGAAGCTGATCGGCCAGCATCATTCCGTTCGTCGTAAGTGCGATATGCTGCAGCCCGTCGATGCTCGACAATTGTTGCACGAGCTGGTCTAGATTGGGGCGCATGAGAGGTTCACCGCCGGTGAGGCGAACTTTGCGAATACCCGAAGCTGCCAGAACAGAAACGACGCGATGAATTGCGTCGAACGACATCAATCGGTGCTGAGGCAAGAATCCGTTGACGACGGCTGGCATGCAGTAGCGACAACGAATGTTACAGGCATCGGTTACGCTGACCCGCAACGACTCATGCACTCGTCCAAAGGAATCGATCAATGGGGGAAATTCACGGTTGGGATCTGGATGGATCTTGGTAACCGAAGAGTGGTCGTGTGGGTTCATGTATTCTTGGTTGGATGAATCCACTGAGGAGCTTTGGCAGCGAACCATTCCTTTTTCCAAATGGGAACATGGATTTTTAGTTCGTCGATGAGCCACCTGCCCGCTTCGAAGGCCTGCGCTCTATGAGGAGAGCTGACCACAACGGCGACACTGGCTTCTTTGATTTCTACCCGTCCAAGCCTATGCACGATGGAAACTTGCTGGATGGGCCATCGCCGTCGGGCTTCGAGTTCCAATTCCGTCAGCTTGGCCATCGCCATCTCGCGGTAGCCTTCGTATTCCAAGTAAGCCGTCTCTGTTCGACCTGATTCTTCCGACCCTGTCCAGCGTCGCGTGGTGCCCAAGAATAAAACGGTTGCTCCGCACGATTCGTCGGCCGAATCGTGTAGTAGTTGCTCGATGGGTATGGGACCGTCGGTTAAGTCGACCATTCGGAAGGATCGCGATGCGTCACGGAAAGCGGGATGAATGTCATGTCAGAATCGCTTTATTCTAAACCATTCTTTCAAATATGTTAGCCATTCCCCTTGCCGGTCAGAGAACGGATGGACATTCCTCCCGTCAGATTGGAGACATTCGAGAACCCGGATGCTCGCAACCACGAGGCCGCGATGTGAGCGCGCTTGCCGGAATGGCAAACAATGACGGTCTCGAGAGCCGGATTGAGCTGGTCCATTTTCGATGGGAATTCGTCGATTTCGATGGCAATAGCGTTTGGCAAAGGCAGCTTTTCCCGTTCTGTGGCCGTTCGCACATCGACGACTTGCAAGCCACTCAAGTCCGCTGTCGGCAGTTTCAACTTTGGTAAATTGGCCAGGTCGTTGCACGCGGTGAATGCGGCCATGTGGATCGGATCCTTGGCGCTGCCAAACGGTGGTGCGTAGGCCAAGTCCAATTGCGAGAGTTGGTAGACGGTCGCAGAAAAGAAGATCGCTGTTGCAATCACATCAATTCGCTTATCCACCCCTTCGCCACCGACAGCCTGTGCGCCGAAAATCTTGCCGTCGTGAGGCGAGTAGAGCAGCTTGAGCTGCATCGATTGGGCGCCAGGAAAGTAGGATGCGTGGCTGGCTGCTTGAACGATGGCGGTCCGGAATTCCGTCCTTCGAGATTGAAGTTGCTTTTCGTTAAGACCCGTGCAAGCAGCGGTAAGGTCAAAGACACGCACGATCGACGTGCCGAGAACGGGGCCCATCCGTTCGCTTGATCCACATGCCGCATGCGCACCTGCAATGCGACCTGAACGGTTCGCGGGACCGGCCAGCGGGTTCAGCCCTCGCTCCTTCGATACTGCGTTTTCGTATTCCACGATGTCACCGACAGCATAGATGTTCGGATCGGAGGTTTGCATGAAGTCGTTGACTTGCACGCCCCCTTTTTCGCCGATGGAAAGGCCGCATTGTTGTGCCAAGGCGATCCGTGGCGTCACTCCAGCACCGACAACGAGGAGATCCACTGGAATCTCTGATCCGTCTGCCAGCACAGCTGCATTTGCATCGTTGCCTTCCATCTTGAGCGAAACAATTGGGTTGCCCAATTGGAGAGCGATCGATTTGGATGCAAGATGGTTTTCAATCATCCTTGCAAAAATAGGATCGAGCCGTGTCAGGACTTGCGGGTTTCGTTCCACTAACGTCACGTGAATACCGCGACGATGAAGTTGTTCGACTACTTCGAGGCCGACAAAGCCTCCACCTACGACAACAGCATGCGCCACTTTTCCATTGTTCACCTTCTCAAGGACTCGATCCATATCGTTGAGAGTCCAGAGGTGAAATGCATTGCCGGGCATCGGCTTGCAATATGCGGGAACGTTGGGCTCAGCTCCCGTCGCGATAATCAATCGATCGTAGGAAAGAATAGACGATTCATTCGTTTCGAGATTCGTTACCGTGACCGTTTTGTCATTGCGATCGATTGAGGTTACCTCGGTTTGTGTTTGAATCGCTATCCGAAAGCGGTTCCAGAACAGTTCCCGTTTGGCCACAATCAGGCTTTGGCGATTGGGTATTTCGCCTCCCACGTGATATGGCAAGCCGCAGTTTGCAAAGGATACGACCGGTCCTTTTTCAATGATAGTGATCTCCGCGTCGGCATTGACGCGACGGGCACGAGTTGCAGCGGATGCCCCTCCAGCAACACCTCCAATGACGAGGATCTTTAGCTTTTGGATTGGCTTTCCTAAATCAGGCATCCTGATAAACTCCTTGAGTGCATGAGAACTGTCATTGTTTTCGTTCAAACATACCGGGCATTCACCTTTTCGCCAACTCGTCTCAAACAACCAAACGTTGCGTTAGTGTCACCTTCTGTCTTCTAACGCAGATCAAAATCCTGGGCTTTGTATCCTTAGCGGAATGGGAAAAATGATGGAAAACCAAATCCCTACGATACGCGAGGAAGATCGTCGATTTGCTTTCGCCTGTTGCCTAGAGCTGGGACTGGGGCTCTTTGCGCTGGTGATGGGGGGCGCGTTTGGCGTTGAGGTTCGATCCAATATACCGGCGTTGAGCGATGGGGAGCGATGTGCGACGGGGCTCCTCATTGGGTCGGCTGCAGGTATTCTGATGGCGATTGTCATGCAAGGCATTAGCAAGATCCCGCTGCGGTCCATTCAAGCGCTTAACGAAGTGGCATCGGTGCAACTTTGGAGCCTGCTAAAGGGCTTGTCCACGGCGCAATTGATCGTTCTCGCGTTGACGGCAGGAGTGGGTGAAGAGCTACTTTTCCGTGGTTGGTTGATGCAATCGATCACGGGTAGCGTGTCGACGTGCTCGATGGAA
>CAIXME010000416.1 GCA_903920425.1 uncultured Pirellula sp.
AGCAATTAAGAATTTTCACCACAGAGACACAAAGACACAGAGATTTTAAGAATTCATTTTTTGGATCACATCTCTTCTCCGCGACTCCGCGACTCCGCGTGAAAACCGAATCTGATCTGCACTATCACAACCCGACGCGTGATCTAGGGATTCCGCCAGTTCTGACATACAGCAATCAAGAATTTTCACCACAGAGACACAAAGACACAGAGATTTTAAGAATTCATTTTTTGGATCACATCTCTTCTCCGCGACTCCGCGTGAACCGTCGAATCTGAACTGCAATATCACGCCCCGACGAGTGCGTTTACGCGTCGGCTATGGCTAATGCAGCAATCTCTCTCGCGTCGGGGGCGGGGACGCAACATCGGGCATCAACGAAATCGCCCGACTATGCTGTTGCCCCTGGATGCATGTTGACCGCCACTTTGGTAAAACACGGAATCCCATATTCCGAAGTGCCACTCTAGCAACCGCATTCGCATGACATCGCCATCTTCCAACGAAGTAAAGTATCTGCTATTCGACGTGGAAAGCGTGTCTGACGGAGCTGCTATCGCCAAAACGCGATACCCCAACCGCGATTTGACTCCCTCTCAAGCGATTGAGCGTTTTCGTCAGGATCTTCTGATCGAAAGCGGGCGCGATTTCATTCCCTACACCTACCATACGCCCATCGCCGTGGTCGCTGCCAAGATTGGTGAAGACTATGGGCTGAATGAGATCGTCTCATTGGATGAACCCAATTTTCGTCCGGAGGTTATCACCAAGTTCTTTTGGACGGGATGGGAACGCTATGCAAAGCCTACGCTGGTGACCTTTAATGGCCGCTCGTTCGATCTGCCGTTGATGGAATTGTCTGCTTTCAGGTACGGAGTGAGCGTGCCTGCCTGGTTTAACATCTATGACAAGTCGTTTGAGCAATACCGAAATCGGTACAACGTCCATTCGCACTTGGATCTGCACGAGATCCTGACGAACTTCGGCAGCAGTTGGTTTCGCGGTGGACTCAACCTCGCCGCGAGTTTGCTCAACAAGCCGGGCAAGCTTGACGTACAAGGGTCCATGGTCCAAGACTTGTACTCTGCAGGCAAGCTAGCAGAGATCAGCGAGTACTGTCGCTGCGATGTTCTTGATACCTATTTCGTCTTCTTGCGCGTGCTGCTGATGATGGGGAAAATCACAGTTGATATCGAACGGCAACTCACCGACAGGGCAAAGCAACTGATCGAAAGCCAATCGTCGCAGCACCCTGCTTATCGATTGTATCTGGAGCGATGGGGAGACTGGGTTAACCCGTTTGCCAAGGGGGCTGTCACGGCAAAGGCTGAGAACAGCTGATCAAGTAGATTCCGTACGCACGTTTTGGTGATAGGGCTATCTTGTTCTGTCTCTTGCGATGGATAAGTTCGTTTGTCGGCCGTTTTCAATCAATAAAAAAAGCCCAGGCAAGATAGCCTGGGCTTTTTGATTTCGACGCGATTCAGTGAGACGAATTATGCACGAGCTGCAAGTTGCTTCTTGCGTTCTGTGATGATGTCGTCTTGCAGGTTACGAGGAACAGCAGAGTACTTTGCTAATTCCATCGAGAACGTGCCTTGTCCCTTGGTCATGCTTCGAAGATCGGTTGCATAACCGAACGTGTTGGCCAGTGGAACTTCTGCACTGATGTAGGAAATCCGGTCACGTGCATCTGTTTGCGTAACCAGACCGCGACGGGAGATGATGTCCCCTACCACGGATCCTTGGTCGTTCTCTGGGCATTCGACGTCGCACTTCATGATCGGTTCGAGCAGGATTGGGTTCGAAGCTCTCATCGTTTCGCGGAAGCAATCGCATGCTGCGATATAAAACGCGCGTTCGCTGGAGTCCACATCGTGGTAGCTACCGTCCATCAAGTCGATCTTGACGCCCACAACTGGGAAGTCGGCAAGAGGACCCTTTGGCATCGAGTCTTTGAAACCCTTTTCCACAGGAGCGATAAACTGCTTAGGAATACGACCGCCGGTGACGTGATCTTCGAAGACGAAGACAACATCTCCCTCGGGGTCCATTGGAGTGAGTTTGCCCACGATGTGAGCGTACTGTCCCGAACCACCGGTTTGCTTGCGGTGCTTGTAGTTGAACTCTTGTGCTTGGCCTGGTGATTCGCGGTAGCTAACCTTCGGAGCACCTACTTGTACTTCTACTTTGTATTCGCGACGCATGCGTTCTACGTAGATTTCCAAGTGCAATTCACCCATCCCGCAGATGATCGTTTCGCTGGTCTCTTCGTCGTTGTAGACTTGGAACGTTGGATCTTCTTTGCGGAATCGGTTCAACGCCTTGCTCATCTTGTCCGCATCAGCACGGCTAGCAGGTGTTACCGCAACCTTGATAACCGGTTGTGGAACGAACATGGTTTCGAGCGTGCAGTAGTCACGATCGTTGCTGTAGGTTTCACCGCTGGCACAATCGATGCCCATGATCGCGACGATGTCGCCGGGTTCTGCGGTATCGATTTCTTCGCGTTTGTCAGCGTGCATACGAACGATACGGCTAAATCGCTCCTTCTTCATCGTACGTTGGTTAACGTAGATTTCGCCCTTGTTGATGGAGCCTTGGTAGATTCGCATAAAGGTCAACTGACCGAACGGATCTTCCACGATCTTGAATGCCATACCAACGAACGGAAGCTTTGGATCTGGTTTGAGTTCGACCTTGATCGACTCGTCGCCAACTTTTCGAGCTTTGATCTCGCGTTGTTGTGGGTTTGGCAAGTATCGGATGACTGCATCCAACAGAAGCTGTACGCCCTTGTTCTTGTAAGCACTACCGCAGAATACTGGGGTGATACGAAGCTGTTGCGTTGCATTGCAGCAAACGTTGTAAACCAATTCCGTAGGAACTTCTTCTTCGCTGAGGAGCAATTCCATCATCTCGTCGCTGTACATCGATAGCGACTCAAGCATCTTTTGACGCATTTCTGCGGCTTTGTCTTGCAGTTCCGATGGGATCTCTTCTTCGCGAACGTTTTCACCGTCGTTGCCATCGAAATAGTAAGCCTTCATCGTGGTCAAATCGATCACGCCTTCGAAGGTCTCGCCTGCTCCGATTGGAATTTGCATCATGATCGCATCGGCGTTCAGCTTGTCGCGAACTTGCTGGGCAACACGGTACGCATCGGCGCCGGTGCGGTCCATTTTGTTCACGAATGCAAGTCGGGGTACACCGTATCGTCGCATTTGACGATCCACGGTCAGCGACTGGCTTTGAACACCACCCACCGAGCACAGAACCAGAACGGCACCGTCGAGAACGCGCAAAGAGCGTTCTACTTCGATGGTGAAGTCCACGTGGCCCGGGGTGTCGATCAAATTGATAACGTGATCTTTCCATTGCAGCTGCGTTGCAGCGCTGGTGATCGTAATACCGCGTTCTTTTTCGAGTTCCATGTAATCCATGGTTGCCCCGTCGCCACCACCCTTGACCTCTTCGATCTTGTGGATTCGGCCTGCATAAAACAGAACTCGCTCGCTGAGTGTAGTTTTGCCCGAGTCAATGTGAGCACTGATGCCAATGTTGCGTAGTTTGGTTAGGTCCATACTCCACCCAGCGTAATGCGCCTTGGTTTTGCCAGGGCGCTACTAAAAAGGAAACAAAAATCGCCCAGTGAGAACGGGAACCCACGTCGGATCCTCTTCACTGAGCGGCAAATATTCGATATTCAACCCAAAATTCTACAAAATCCACACTTTTTGGAAAGCCCAAAAGCTCTACGATGCCGGGAACCAACCGCCATGAATGGCCGCCGTTAACACGAGAAATGGGGGTGTGTTTGGCCTAGAAATCCGTGGTCCAACCCGCGTTTTGGGGGGAATCGTGACTTCCCATGGATCAAAAACTCGCTCCCGTTCCCCAACCTTCGATTACTCCCATGAACGCCAAGAGAGCGGTTGTCGCCTCGAGTCTTGGGCGTCAATTAAGCACCCTGGGGCATGGTTTTCAACAAAAGAACGACACAAGTCGCTTCGCAAAGTTCGCCTCGACCGACTTCGCCAACCCCCTCCCCCGTTTTTCCCTTTAACGAGATTTGGTCCGGTTGGATCCCGAGTATCGAGCTTATTCGCGATTTCATCTCTTCTTTGAGCGGAGACAGTTTCGGACGTTCCATTTGCACTACGCAATCGAGATTGTTGATCTCCCACCCATGGTCTCGCACCGATTGCATCGCAATCGAGAGCATCTCGGCGGAGTCCCGCCCTTGGTTTTCCGCAGACGTATTTGGGAACAGTTGCCCAATGTCGGGAAGCCCCGCCCCGCTCAAGACTGCGTCCGTGATCGCATGCAGGAGCACGTCGGCGTCCGAGTGGCCGACAAAATGCATGTCTACATCCAGTTTCAAGCCGCCCAATATCAATGGACCGCCTACTGCGATGCGATGCGAATCCATCCCAAGTCCAATTCGAAATCCAGAAATGGCACTCATCCTGTGATGCCAGCAGGATTAAAGTACTCCGGTTCAGCCCCTTGTTTCCATTTGATGTTGCAGCCGATGCTCGGACGTTGTTCGGCACTTACCGTTCCGCCGGTCAGCAGCGCGTCCAATGCGGTCCGCAAGTCTTTGCCCGTGAGCGGTTTGTCCGATTTGGGACGTGAATCGTCCAGTTGCCCTCGATACACCAGTTGGTGATTCGCATCGAAGACGAAAATATCGGGTGTGCAGGCCGCGTTATAAGCGATCGCAACAGATTGGTCCGCATCAAAAAGGTACGGAAACGAATAACCTTGGCTGGCCGCTTCCGCCTTCATCGCTTCCGGTCCATCATCGGGATAAGCGTCCGAATCGTTGGAGCTAATTCCCACGAACCCAACCCCTTTGGCCATGTATTCGCTCGAAACGCGGGCAAGTTCTGGCGCCACGTGTTTTACGTACGGGCAGTGATTGCACATAAAAATAACAACCAAAGCTTTCTTGCCTCGAAAGTCCGATAACGAGACGAGCTTTCCGTCGATATTGATCAATTGGAAATCAGGGGCTTGCGTCCCAAGCGGGAGCATCGTACTTGCGGTTCTAACCATAAATCAATCAGGCCCAATAGGTGAAGTGGTGGATTAGGGTGTCGTGTTATAAGTGAATCGAAAAGGCTCGTGCGAGCATCGGACGCATGGTTCCGATTATCTGCCTTTTCCAACGTAAACCGCGTCTTCGGTTACCACTTTGTCCATGTAAATGTCGTGGCTCTCCGCGGGGATCTTTTCAAACAATTGGCATTCAAAGGACAAGGCAATCAAAGGCGCATCCAGCCTCGCATGCTGCAACAGCTTGTCGTAGTATCCTTTCCCATGGCCGGTGCGTCCTCCGTTGCGATCAAATGCCACCCCTGGCACCATAATCAGATCGAGATCTGCGGGTTGCAGGCGTTTGCTTTGCACATCCCGGAGTTCGGCTTTGGGTTCGAGGATTCGATACATGCCCAGTTCCAATTCCTCCATGTTCTCAAGCCAGAACAACTCCAGCTCGCCGTCGACACAGTACGGTACGACGATTCGCTTGCCGCTCGCCAAAGCCGCTGGCAGCGCTTGCCGTGTCCGGACTTCGTCTCGAACGTCGACGTAAAACATGACCGTTTTGGCGGCTGCATATTCATCCAACTGCATGAATCGGTCCACGATTCGGACGGACACTTCGTCCTTGTCCGCTTGCGCACGTCTGTTTTCGTGTGCTTGCTTGCGAATCGCATTCTTCAATTCAAACAATTCAGAGACGGGCACACTATCCATCGATCGGGTCCTTGGAAATTGGGAGGGGAGAAAGGGAGCTGCAAATGGGCGGTCGGGAAATGGGGGAATGGCAAACGATGGACGTTCAAAAAACCGGAATGCTCGGTGATTTTTGAAACACCTGCCAAGCATTCCAACGGCCGCAAATATGGTAGCAATCCGATCCCAACCTTCCAGTCGATAGCTTTTCCTGAACGCCGAAAAACACGGAAAGGCCCGAAGTTCGGCATGGAATTGCGACTTGGAAGTGATTTGCAGTCGGAATCCTGACGGAAAACTTGTTTTCAAACCTTATTCAAATTACTCTTTAATCGTTCTTGAACTCCGTTTCCTCGAGATTTAGTCCGTCAGGCCGCTATGTACGTGCTGCTTCCCTACTTCTGGATGTTATTCATTGCAAGTGCGGTAATCGCAACGATTGTTGCTGCATTGTTGGGACGGCCGAAAAGAGCGCCGAAGGCGGCTGCGACGCAACCAGTGGGTGAGGAATCTCCAAACGCCGCTGAGCCAGCGATGGATTTTGGCGATGAACTTGCCCAAATGGAGCAAAAATAGGTATGTTGAGAGGACTCGCCTGAACGTTTTGGGCTTTTGTTTCTTATCAACTACCCGCTAGCTTGCCACCATGCATTGGGATTGGTCAATCGACGGCTGGATTATCCTCGCCGGAGCCCTTTGCGCCATTGCGGCAGCACTTCTTGGTAATTTTCTCCTGCTCCGCCGGTTAAGCTTGATGGGCGACGCAATCAGCCACTCGGTATTGCCGGGTATCGCTGCTGCTTTTCTTTTTACGGGCCACCGCGGTTCCATCGTCGTCCTGGTCGGTGCTGCAGCCATGGGACTGGTTACGGTTTGGCTAATTGAGGTAATTCAGCGTTATGGAAAAGTAGAAGAGAGCGCGGCCATTGGAGTTGTCTTTACCAGCCTGTTTGCAATCGGCTTGGTCATGATGGTGCGCGCGGCGGACAAGATCGACTTGGATCCGTCATGCGTCTTGTACGGTAGCCTGGAAACGATCATCCTCGAAGATAAAGTCGCTACGCCGCTGGGCGAAGTCCCGCCGATCATCCTCCGGCTCGGGTGCATCTGTTTGTTAAACGCCGCAGCCGTTGTTTTGCTTTACAAACAATGGCAAATTTCGACATTCGATCCCTTGTTCTCCATGGCGCAAGGTATTCGACCAAGCACCTACCATTATTTACTGGCATCCCTAGTGGCGATTACCTGTATCGCCAGTTTCGAAGCTGTCGGCAATATCTTGGTGGTCGCGATGCTCGTTGTGCCTCCCGCCACTGCATTCTTGCTATGCAATCGACTGAGCACGATGATCGGTGTGAGCGTCCTGGTGGCGATCGTATCTGCGATTCTCGGGCATCTGTGCGCTATCTCTATCCCGCACGCGTTTGGATTCAAGTCGGTAAACTCCGCTGCGATGATTGCGGTAGCTTGCGGGTTTTTGCTTGTAACGGCTGTTGTTGTTAGCCCAAAAGCCGGCGTTCTTGCCAAGTGGTGGAACCAACAGCAAGTCGCTAGGAAAATTGTCGGTGAGGATGCTCTCGCATTTCTGTATCGCTATTCGGAACGCCTTTCGAAAAATGCTCAGCCCGCAGGGGCTGGCATCGTATCTGCCGGGCAATCGATCGAAGGCTTGGCCAAGCATCTTGCTGTTTCGGTCAGCAAGACACGCTCGATTGCAAACGATTTGGTAAAAAGTGGATGGGTGCTGCTGTCCTCTGGCGAACTGCATCTGACCGATGATGGACGGCGAATGGCCCAGAATCTCGTTCGGTCTCACCGGCTATGGGAACAGTATCTCGCAGTAGAAATGAATGTGAGCGAAGCTCGGTTGCATGCTCAAGCGGAATCGCTCGAACACTTTACCAGCCCATCTATGCGTGGCAAACTCGACGAAGAAACAGGACAAGCACCGGTCGATCCGCACGGAAGCAACATTCCTCCCGAGGGGTAGTTGGCTGTTCCGCCGTGCAATTGCCACTTTTTACGCTGTAGCAGGCCCGCACAGCGTTGGAAATCATTTTGATCCATGAATAAACAAGATCGCCAGTTAAAATTCGAACGCTACTGTGACGCATACCAGGAAGCTGGTTTAAGGCCACGCGGGCGAGGTTCTCGTAGGACACACTTCATCGCGATGGGGCTGTCGTTATGGTGTGCTTGCATCGCTCGAGAGACTGCTCATTCGAGACAGACGGCGGACGATTTATTGGAAGCCAGGATAGAACAAGAGGATGCTGAATTGAAAGAGGATGCCAAGCTTTGGAACGTGGAGTTGCCGACTCTCGGGGGCAAGCAGTTCTGGACGGACCACCGCTGGTGGAACGGCTGGCGCGTTCAGTACAACAGCACACTGGATCATTGGCGTTTAATCGATCCCAATCACGTTCGAAAAGCATGGGGCGGAAAGCAAGCCATGCTGGATGAATTGCAAAGGATCCAATCGGCTGCTCCCAGCAGCTCAGCCCCAAAGGAAGTGGTCTTCCTCATGCATGGCTTGATGCGGACCTCAGGTAGTATGAAGCCTATCGAGGCGGAATTGGCTCGTGTCGACGCTCAGATTCTGGAGATACATCCTGAATCCCATTCCGCCCGTCAAGCGATCCCGTTCTCCTATGCAAGCACACGAGACCCGATAGCCAAACACGCTGCAGCATTTCGCGAGTTGGTTGAGAATTTGCCCGGCACTCCGCAGATTTCTGTAGTAGGGCACAGCATGGGCAATATCGTCTTTCGCCATGCGATCGGCGATTGGCAACGCAATGGCGACCCACAAGGAGTATTGCCTAGATTGAACCGAGTCGTGATGCTCGGCCCTCCCAATCAAGGCTCTGCGTTTGCAAAGCGACTGTCCCGTATGGGACTGTTTGAAATGATTACCGGCAACTCGGGCATGCAGCTTGGGCCTGCTTGGGAGAACTTTGGACACGCGTTGGGTACGCCTCCGTGCCCATTCGGGATTGTGGCAGGCGATATCTCCAAAAGTCCAATTCAGAACCCTTTGATCAAGGGAGCGAGTGACGGGGTCGTTACCGTCGAAGAAGCACGGCTCGATGGCTTAACAGAAATCGTCAGCGTGCCTGTGCTGCATTCCTTCCTGATGTCAAACCCCACCGCTGTGCGAGCGACCGTTTCCTTTCTGTCAGGAAACGGTCTTCAAAACGCGATCGAGGATTAACGTTTGCCAAGACACTTGGTAATTTTTGTCGCAACTGAAACAGTTGGACGAATTACTTTTGCGGTGCACTGTTCGAGACTTCTTTGATCTCGCCGCAGTCTTTAATTCTGATCGTCACGCGAGTACGGCCACTTTCGCTGCCGAGCTTCTCGATCTCTTTGACAACTTCCATGCCCTCAACAACACGACCGAAGATCACGTGCTTTCCATCCAGCCAAGGTGTCTTAACCGTGGTGATAAAGAACTGGGAACCGTTGGTGTTTTTGCCAGCATTGGCCATGCTCATCAAGCCTGGTGCGTCGTGCTTGTACTTGAACGCTTCGTCATTAAACTTGGCGCCGTAAATGCTCTCGCCACCAGTTCCGTCCGCATTGGTAAAGTCACCACCTTGCAGCATAAACGCAGGGATAACGCGGTGGAAAATGCTCCCCTTGTAATGCAATGGCTTACCAAGCTTTCCTGGGCCCTTTTCGCCTGTGCACAATGCGCGAAAGTTCTCGGTGGTCTTGGGAACATCGTCACCAAAAAGCCCGATGACGATGCGACCTGCGTCTTTGCCATCGATACTGATATCAAAAAAGACCTTGTGGGTCACTTTGCCGTTGCTTGGGGAATCTGCACCGAACACCAAAGTGGTCAGAGCCAGAAAACATGGGAGGACAAATAAACGCATCATCTGCTGAAATCCATTCTTATGCAAAAACAGGTTTGTCGGTCGGGATCTTGCCAAAACGGATGCAAGTCCCAACTCGTTGTAACGATTCGACACAAAATTACCAAAGTTATGCACCGCTGACAACAAGCCACGCCGCGGAAGCTGTTTCTCGATACAGCAGCGTCCCTCCGCTATTCAGGTCTTGTGGACCGAGAATGAGCCACTGCTGTCTAATCAATGATGCCTTGAAGTGATGTTAAGCTTAGCCCATCAATTCTGTTATCGGGCGTCCGCGATCGACGATCACGTTTGGTCGCCCGTTGAGATCGTTGATGAAGGTATTTGCGGCGTCGATGCCCAGGTGATGGTAAATCGTGGCGAGGAAATCTCCGGCCGAGCAAGCGCGTTCGATGGGATCTTCACCTCGTTTGTCCGTCGCTCCGATGACCCTGCCGGTTTCAATTCCGCCCCCCGCCCAAATGTTGGAAAATGCTCTCGGCCAATGATCGCGACCTGGTTGTTGCGTGCCTGCTGGCGCGCTGGCGTTTCCTTCGCCTGTACTTGGCGAATGTTCTATCTTGGGAGTTCGCCCAAACTCGCCGGTTACCACCACCAAAACTCGTTTGTCTAATCCGCGTTGGTAAATGTCTTCGATCAGTGCCGAGACCGCTTGGTCGTACGCCTTGGCTCGAAACCGCATTGCATCAAAGATATGATGGTTGACCGCATGGTCATCCCAGTTGCCGACGCGTCCACATAATTGGCCGCTCAGACTGGACGTAACCACTTCGACACCCGCTTCGACCAATCGCCGTGCCATCAGGAGTTGCTGCCCCCATGCATTGCGGCCATAGCGATCGCGTGTCTTCTCATCTTCTTTGGTTAAATCAAATGCCTCACGCGTTTTGGGGCTGGTCAGAAGCGACATGGCTTGCGTTTCGAATTGATCGAGCGCTCCCAATTCTCCTTGCCGGTCAAAGGCCCGGTTCAGCGTGTCTAGTCGCTGGCGCAACGTCGTCCGTTGGTCCAAACGTTTGATTTCATTTGGGTCCGACAAGCCGATGTTGGGGACCGAAAAGGTTGGAAGATTGGGATCGCCAGAGACGGTGAACGGCGAGTAAGCATCACCGAGATACGCTGGTCCGTTGTATTCCAGTGGTGGGTTGATGCCGACGTACCTAGGCAACGGATTGGATCGCGATCCTTTTTGAGATCGAAGATAGTTCGTAACCGTCATCCAATCGGGATATTTGGGTTTGGGTTTGTCGCGAGTCTCGGGATCACCCGAAAGCATCTGCATGGAACCAGCTGGGTGCCCCGGCGCGGTTTGATGCATGGACCTCAAGACAGTGAACTTGTCCGCGATGGCGGCCTGCATCGGTAACAGTTCGGTGAACCGGACTCCGGGGATTTTCGTTCCGATGGTGCTAAATGGTCCTCGGTACTCGCTGCCGATATCCGGTTTAGGATCGTAGGTATCCAGATGCGAACATCCGCCTGGCTTCCAGACCATAATCACGGCGGTGGGCTCGCGATCGTTTGCTTCCCGGGCATTCGCCGCTTTGAGTCGCAGCAACCCAGGCAAGGACAAGCTGGCAAAGCCTGCTAGCCCCAATTGCATAAAGCCACGCCGATGGCTGTGCTGCTCAGGGCTATGCCCGAAACTGCAAGGCCCAACGCATGGAACCGAGCTTGCATGAAAGGGATCGCTCATTTTGTCTCCGCCGGCTTAACGTGCAACGTAATGGGTTCTGTAACAATGAGTTCAACGATATCTTGAGGACTTGCGTCCGGCTTGGCTTTGTACTTGGCGACCGCTCCACCGTAGAACGCAAACGTGTAGTCCCCTGGCGGTGTTTTCAGAGATGCTAGGTCGATCACGGCATCCGAGCCAGACGCGTCGATCGAAATGTTGAATGGCGGGATCCGTTCAAAGCCGTCTCCAAACGCTTTCAATTGCACCACGCTGCCGGAAAAGTCGCTGCGCTTTGTGTAGACCAACGGGATCGTGACCTTGGCTCCCACCGTCGATTCGATCGCATGCGGTTCTTTGGATGCAATGGAAATGGGGGCGTACTCTGCGTTAGTAACCGAGAGCGGCATGCCATCGACAAGGCGGGGGCTAGGTATTTCGTTCCATGCGTCAGGGATGGGCCAAGCCATTTGAGCCATCTGAACGGGACGCGTGACCGAATTTCCATCGATGGTTGCTCGTCCGGAAAACGCCAATTGAGCAAGCGAGTTCGGAGCCTCTTGATGGGCGGTGATCAGCATGATGCCTCTCGATTTTCCTGACGGAATCTTGAGCCCCTGTGCCGTTACACCATCTGGCAAACCATCCAATCGCAAATCGATATCGCCGTCGAATCCATCTCTACGGAACGCAACGACTTCCAAGGCCACCGTGGCTCCCGCTCGCAAGGCCAATGGCTTGGAAAGCGCATTGCGATCACCGTTTCGAAGTTCCATATGAAGGCCCCACGCTGCGATCGCAAAATCAGGTGCCGCCTTGCGAATGATCAAACGATAAACGTTGCGAGCATCCTTTCGCGTGCCACCGAATAGATCCGTAACTTGAAGGCGATACTTGCCGTCCTGCTTGATCTCTAGTTTCCCCAATACGTCTGTTGATCCACCGTCAAAGGGTGGGCCGTCGTATGCGTATCCGTTCGTCGATGGCTTGATCTGGCTGGCAATGTCAGAGAACTCGACGATATCGGTTACCGTCTCATTGCCTGGTTCGCCTGTGACATGCTGCACCAGGATGGCAGGGTCGGTGGGACGACCTAATCTATCGGAGGCAAGTTCGACCCACCACGTTTCTCCCTTGGCTCCTGTGAACTCGAAAACGTCCACATCCGCTGCCGGATAAAACGATCCCGCGATATCGCAGGGCAAGGCTATGGTTTGCGCATTACCTGCCAGATTGTTTGGCTCTACTTCGTTCGAAGCAGCTTGACTATGAAGTCCGGCTGGAGGCCAAGAAAAAGCACTGACGTTTTTGGTGCTTGCAAACAATGGTATCGGAGATTCGGCAGTGCTCTCTTGCAGACTCAGTCGATAGAAGTAGGCTGGTCCGCCCTTGAAAGTGAGTTCATGGACTTTGATAACATGCTTGCCATCCTCTTTCGCCACAAAATCGAGGACATCACCTCGACGCTCCACGAGCAAATCCTTTCCGTTAGCGTCGGCGACAATGACTACGGGATCTAGCTTGGAGTCGATGCCGCGCGCTGCGCAATAGATAATGTATCGCTGCCCCTTTGCGGCTTGAAATGCATAGTGGTCGACTGATTTGTTGGTCGTCGCTGCGTTGATGACGGAGTTGACAGGCAATTCGATCGCGGTCGCCAAACTGGTATTGGCTGCGGATTGCGAGAGTTCGTTCAGAGAGCCTACGGAAAAGATGCGAGCCGATGACACTCCCAACCGGCTCATCACGCGTGCTTCGTAAAGACCCGGAGGGCAATCGCTCGCAATAGTGACAACAAACTTGTTGGCCTCGGCTTTGCCTTCGGCATTCGTCTTGGGAGTTGCAGTCAAACGTGGGTCGTTGAAGAACAAAGCGGAGACGTCGTCAGTTTGTTCACCACTGAGGGTGACTTCGGCGGTTGTACCTATGGCACCTCCCATCGGCATGGTGGTCAGCAATCGAGGTAAAGGGAGGCAAACCGCCTGGCTAAATACGTGGCCGGAGCCGAACACAAAAAGCCCTACGGACGCCAACGCGGAGCAAGACCAACTCCAGAACCGCGCGGACCGGGAAACCAATGGGATAAGATGCATCATGTCTAGCCTAATGGTTAAAAAGGAACTCTTTGGTATTGATCAATGCCCACAGAAGATCTTGAAAACGTTCCGCCGTGGGGGGCTGTGGTGGAATCGGAATTCCTTTTTCGTCTGTAGTAGGTCCCTGCAGGAATTCAACCGCATTTTGCAGTTCCTCCGGTGCAGGCGTTCGTCCAAAAGCGGATCGGTATACTTCCGAGACGCGGGCGGCCACCGATTGGTCCGATTTAGCAAGTTGGTAGGCGCGGCCGTTGGGGGTAGCCAGTTTCGCTTTGATGTCCCCGGCGTTCATCAAGTGTAGGCTTTGAGCGAGACTCGATGTTTGAACTCGCTCGCATTCGCACACGCTTTCATTTTCGGGACGACCGAATACCTTTAAAAACGGCGAAGCATTGTTATAGCTATTGTCTGGCAATGCGATGGCTCGCGTGCCCGCTGGCAGATTTTGGAAGTCCGTTCTCGCACCTGTCAAATCATCGATCGCGTCCAAGAGAACTTCTGCCTGCAATCTGCGTGGATAGAACCGCGAATAGTTTTGTTGATCGGCCAGATTGTGTTCGTTGGGAGTGGAACTCAGTTGGTAGGCGTTGGACGAAACGATGATGCGTACCAGTTCCTTTAGATCAAATCCGCTCGAGATAAAGTGCTTTTCGAGCGCGGCCAGCAATTCGGGATTGGATGGTGGATTCGAGTCTCGGATGTCATCCTCCGGATCGATCAGTCCGCGTCGGAAGAAGTGTTTCCAGTAGCGATTCACGACCGCTTTGGCAAAGAAGGGATTGTCGGGAGAACTCATCCAGTCGGCCAGCTTCAATCTTGGGTCTTCGTCAGGTGCAATCGGTGGGATCGCGGTTCCAAGAGCAGCCGGCTTTTGCACGATTCCCGTTTTGATGTTCGGAGCGCCCGCGACTCCTCGTTTGTGAAAGATCATGTCTTCGCCGCGAGTCGACGTCGGTTTGCGTCCCACTTGGGTAAAGAATGCTGCAAAGCGATAGTAGTCGTCTTGGCTCCATTTTTCGAATGGATGATGGTGGCATTGAGCGCATTGCATCCGCACCCCGAGAAACAACTGCGCGACATCTTCGAGTTGCTGTTTGGGTTCCTTTACTCGTTTGTACCAAGCGACCGGTGGGTTGGTCATCACGGTACCCGTGGCTGCGAGCAACTCTCGCACCATCTGATCGTATGGCTTGTTTGCCAACAGTCCGTCACGGACCCACGAATAGAATGCAAAATTCGACGTGATGTCGCTGGCGTCATCTCGACGATTCTTGAGCATCGCGGTCCATTTGTTTGCAAAGTAGTCCGCGTATTCGGGGCTCTGCAGCAAACCGTCGACGTACTGGTTGCGTTTGTTCGGATTGGTGTCGGCTATAAAGGCGTCGAGTTCGCTGGTGGTCGGCAATCTGCCTGCAATATCGATGGTTGCTCGTCGAATAAAGGTGGAATCATCGCACAGTTCCGACGGTGGGATACCTAGCTCCGCGAGATTGGCAAAGAGTGCCTCGTCAACAAAGTTCTTGGAGGGTGGCATTTGGGTGACCGCTGCCCCCAGGGGAACCGATGCGCTAAAGACGGAGACGAATCCTTGATAGCGAACCATGATGGAGACTTTACCGGGAATCGATTGGATCTTTACCAGTCCAAGCTCGGAAACTTCCGCCATACTCTTCTCATTGGATTCGTATAACGCCATCTTGGTAACATCGCGTTGACTGCCATCGGCGTAGTAAGCGATGGCTTTGAGTTGCTGTTGGCTGTTGCGTTCGATTTTGCCCCGGCTAGGTTGGACTTCGATCCTTGTTAATTTCGGAGCGGTGGCTTCGTCGAACTTGGCCCCTTGTTCAATCCAATCTCGCAGCAAACGATATTCTTCGGAGTCGCGTTGCAGTCTAGCTCCTCCACGATGAGGGACTTCGCCGGTCGCCTTGAGCAATAGCAGGCTTGCATCGGGTGAAGCCAACGAGAGCCGGCGGCCCCGCCCTTCTTTAAAGAGGTGTTCGAAGTCTTCTTTGGGTTCGAACCCGAGCAGCGAAAGTTGGAAGCCATTTTGGCCGTTACCCGCTTTCGCATGGCAGGTCCCGGCATTGCAACCGGCCTTGGTCAAAATCGGTACCACATCGTTGACCAAGCTAACCGGAGACTTGACTGAATCATTTGCATGCCCGAGCATCGAGCAAGCGATCCATACCAGTAAGAGGCTAAAAAACGAAAACGACGATGGGGTGGCCAAATGGACGGCTCGGTCATGACTGGAAACTGCCATATGACGGATAAGCCTGGTTGAGGTGGGATGCATTGCGATCTTGGGTGACGCAATACATTGGGAGGGAAGGAGTTGGACGTTGCCCAACGAGCCCGATTGTACTCTCGGCGACTTGCCAGCGTCAACTTGGGCTAGAAAGACGTTATCTAGGCTGAATTGCTTCCCCGGCGGTGGGGGGAGCCTCGAGTTGCCTAAAGATATCGACAAAAGGATGGAAAAATCGATTCCATCGGAATATCCAAACTCTAGGTG
>CAIXME010000417.1 GCA_903920425.1 uncultured Pirellula sp.
TCCGAAAAGATTGTAGACAGCCGAAGTGTTGCGAAGATCGAGAACAAGATCGCAGGCGACGACGTTGTTTATCCTTCGGACAGCGAGCGAGCTGGCGAAATCATCGTCGAAGGTGGCCAAAAGATCACCAAGGCGATCGCCGAATTGATCTGCACTGCTGGTGTGAAGAGCATCGAAGTGATGGATGCTCCCAAGGTTCCATACATTTTGAATTCGTTGGCAGAAGACAACACGAGCTCGCACGAAGAAGCATTGCTACGCATTTATCAGCGTCTTCGTCCAGGGAATCCGCCAGCTTTGGAAAAGGCCCGGACTCTATTCCACGAAAAGTTCTTCGATATCAACCGCTATCGTTTGGGACGCGTTGGTCGTTTCCGTGTGAACCGCAAGCTTGGGACCGATGTGCCTGAAGATGAAATGGCACTGCGTCCAGAAGACTTGATCGCGTCGATCCGTTATTTGATCGACTTGTTCGATTCCGAAGCAGAAGCTCGCTTTGACGACATTGACCACTTGGGTAATCGTCGCTTGCGAACCATTGACGAATTGGCTTGCGAAGAACTGCGAAAGGGCTTTTTGAAGCTGCGTCGTACAGTTCAAGAACGCATGAGCTTGAAAGAAGTCGAAGACATGACACCGCGTTCTTTGGTTAACCCAAAGAGCATCAGTGCTGCTATCGAATACTTCTTTGGTCGTGGTGAACTATCGCAGGTGGTCGACCAGACGAACCCGCTGTCGCAGCTGACGCACGAGCGTCGTCTTTCGGCACTTGGACCGGGCGGTTTGAACCGAAAACGAGCAGGCTTCGAAGTTCGGGACGTTCACATTTCCCACTACGGTCGGATCTGCCCGATTGAGACACCTGAAGGTACCAACATCGGTTTGATCAGTTCGTTGTCGATCTACGCAGGCGTAGACGAATACGGATTCCTCGTGACACCGTACCGTAAAGTGGCTGAGGGCAAGGTTACTGAAGAAGTAGTCTGGCTTCGAGCAGACGAAGAGTCCGACGCTTACATCGGCCCAGCCGACTTGGCGGTTAAAGATGGCGCGTTGGTTTCGGGACCGAGCCTGATTGCTCGTCACCGCAGCGACTTCGAAATCGTGACACCTGAGACAGTCCACTACATGGACATCGCACCGAGCCAAATGATCGGTGTGTCAGCAGGTTTGATTCCGTTCTTGGAGCATGACGATGCTAACCGCGCACTCATGGGTTCTAACATGCAACGCCAAGCGGTACCGCTGTTGGTTGCAGAGCCACCCATTGTCGGAACGGGACTTGAAAAAGAGGTCGCAGCCAACAGTTCGATGGTCGTGCGAGCTCGCCGTGCTGGCAAGGTAACGTACGTCGATTCGATGCGAATCGAAATCGGCAACGACATTTACCACATGAAGAAGTATCAAGGCCTGAACGAGCGTACCTGCTTGAATCAACGCCCGATCATCCAGTTGGGTGACAAGGTTGAGAAGGGGCAAATTATCGCCGACGGTGCAGCAACGCACTTGGGAGAATTGGCTCTTGGCCGGAACGTCTTGGTCGGGTTCATGTCCTTTGATGGATACAACTACGAAGATGCGATCATCATCAGCGAAGAGCTGGTGAAGCAAGACGTTTACACTTCGATCCACATCGAAGAGTTCGACGTTGAAATTCGCGAAACCAAATTGGGACGTGAAGAGTTCACTCGAGACATTCCAAACGTCAGCGAAAAGGCGCTTCGCAATCTCGATGAGAGCGGTATCGTCCAAGTAGGAACCTACGTTCAACCTGGAGACATCTTGGTCGGCAAGGTATCGCCCAAGAGCAAGACAGAACTAACACCGGAAGAAAAATTGCTTCATGCGATTTTCGGTCGTGCTGGTGAAGACGTAAAGAACGACTCGCTCGAAGTCAGCTCCGGAGTGGAAGGTATCGTTATTGATACCCAGAAGTTCTCACGACGAATGAGCCTTTCCGAAGAAGAGCGAAAGGAATTCGAGAAGGAACTCAAGCGAGTCGAGACCGAAGGAAACAAAGAGATCGCAACTTCCTTTGCGTCGTTTGCCGAAGAGCTTGAAAAAGCTATTGGTGGCAAACTGACCGATGACGATGGAACACCTTTGACGGGTGGACAGGATCCAAAGTACATCGCAGAAAAGGCTCAAACGTTCAACCTGTCGCGGCTGATCAATCGGCTTGATGCCGGTTTGCACGCTGAAGTCAAAAAGGTTTACAAGAACCTTTGGCCAGCAGTGGAGGAAGCGTTGGATATTCGCGACCGCCAACTGAACAGCATGAAGCGCGGTGACGAACTGCGAAGCGGCGTTCTGCAAATGGTCAAGGTTTACATTGCGACCAAGCGAGTGATCAGCGTCGGGGATAAGATGGCAGGTCGGCACGGTAACAAGGGGGTTATCTCCAAGGTGTTGCCAGTCGAAGACATGCCATTCTTGCCAGACGGAACTCCGCTGCAGATCATGTTGAACCCTCTGGGGGTTCCTAGCCGGATGAACGTAGGACAGATTCTCGAGACGCACCTTGGTTGGGCGGGCGCGGTATCTGGATTCCAAGCGATCACACCAGTGTTCGATGGAGCTACGGAAACCGACATCAACGAAGCGTTGGAGAAGGCTGGTTTGCCTCGCCACGGAAAGATCCGTCTGTACGACGGACGAACCGGCGAGCAAATGAACCAAGAAACAACCGTTGGATACATTTACATGCTCAAGCTGCACCACTTGGTCGATGACAAAGTGCACGCACGCAGCACTGGACCTTACTCGCTTATCACCCAACAACCGTTGGGAGGAAAAGCTCGGTTTGGTGGACAGCGATTCGGGGAAATGGAAGTATGGGCACTCGAAGCTTACGGTGCCGCATACATCCTCCAAGAATTGCTCACGGTCAAGAGCGATGACGTTGAGGGACGAACCAAGATCTACGAATCGATGGTCAAGGGCGAGAACACATTGGAAGCGGGTACACCAGCCAGCTTTGACGTTCTAACCAACGAAATTCGAGGCCTTGCACTCAACATGCGACTTGAGAAGCGCCGCTTATAAATCGGTTCTTCATTGATACGGTCCAGTTAAATCACAACGAGATTCCTAGCGAATCTTGTTGAGCAAATATCAAAAATCCTTACCCATCACCCAAAGCAACCTTATCCAATTCGCGGAAATGTCCTCGAACGGCAAGGGTTGTTGAGCTCAGGAGTTTTTCGTAATGGCCAATGCTGAAGGCACCTACGATCGCGTAAACGACTACACGTCCGTCAAGATTTCGCTTGCACGTCCACAGGACATCCGTTCTTGGTCGTTCGGTGAAGTGAAGAAGCCAGAGACGATCAACTATCGTACCTATCGGCCAGAGAAGGATGGACTTTTCTGCGAACGTATTTTTGGCCCTGAAAAGGACTGGGAATGCGCATGCGGTAAGTACCGTGGCATGAAGTACAAGGGAATGATTTGCGATCGATGCGGCGTTAAAGTGACGCACTCTCGCGTGCGACGCAAGCGCATGGGGCACATCGAGTTGGCAGCTCCGGTTGCCCACATTTGGTTCTTCAAGGCGATGCCGAGCCGACTTGGCAACCTGCTTGAAATGAAAACGACTAGCTTGGAAAAAGTGATTTATTTCCAAGATTACGTCGTTACCAATCCGGGCAGCACCGAACTCGAAGCGCAACAACTCCTCACAGAAGAAGAGTACCGAGCAGCTCGCGCACAGTATGGCGACAATTTCGAAGCAGACATGGGTGCTGAAGCGGTTCGCAAATTGTTGCAAGCTTTGGATCTCGTCAAGCTGTCGGAGGAACTCCGCGTTGAACTAGCCGAGACCAGCAGCAAGCAACGCAAGAAGGACTTGATTAACCGTCTTAAGCTTGTTGAATCCATCCGCGATAGCGAAAACCGTCCAGAGTGGATGGTTCTCGACGTTATCCCTGTGATTCCACCGGATCTTCGCCCGCTCGTTCTCCTGGACAGCGGTAACTTTGCGACTTCGGACTTGAACGACTTGTATCGACGGATCATCAACCGAAACAATCGGTTGCGCAAGCTGGTCGACCTCAATGCGCCAGAAGTCATTATTCGGAACGAAAAGCGGATGCTACAGCAATCCGTTGACGCGTTGTTCGATAACGGACGATGCAAGCGACCTGTACTGGGAAGCAGCAACCGACCGCTCAAGTCGTTGACGGACATGATCAAGGGTAAGCAAGGTCGGTTCCGTGAAAACTTGCTCGGTAAGCGAGTTGACTATTCGGCACGATCCGTGATCGTGGTAGGTCCGCGGTTGCGATTGCACCAATGCGGACTTCCAAAGAAGATCGCTTTGGAACTGTACCAGCCATTCATCATCCGCAAGCTGAAGGAACTCGGCCACGCCGATACCATCAAGTCCGCGAAGAAGATGCTGGAGCGCAAGGACGAAGAAGTATGGGATATTCTCGAACAAGTGATTCGAAATCACCCGGTACTGTTGAATCGTGCTCCTACGTTGCACCGAATGGGTATTCAAGCGTTCGAGCCAACCCTGGTTGAAGGTAACGCGATCCATTTGCACCCACTGGTTTGCAAAGGTTTCAACGCCGACTTTGACGGTGACCAGATGGCTGTTCACTTGCCACTTTCGATCGAAGCCCAAGTGGAAGCTCACACGCTGATGATGAGCACGCACAACATTTTCGCACCGAGCAACGGCAAGCCGATCATGAGTCCATCGCAGGATACTGTGATGGGTTGTAACTACATCACCGTAGAGCTTCCGGACCTGAAGGGTGCTGGAATGGTTTTTGCGACGATGATGGAAGCTGACTACGCTTACCAGCAAGGCGTCATCGCTCTCCATGCTCGCATTAAGGTTCGATTGCCGAAGGGGCGTAAGCTCAAGACGGACGATCCGAACGCCAAGCCTGGTGATGTTATTCAAACGACCTTCGGTCGGATTTTGTTCAACTCGATCCTGCCAGAAGGTTTGGATTTCTACAACATCCCTCTCAAGGGTAGCGATTTGGCGGCTGTTATTAGCGACTGCTACCAACGCCTTGGACGTCGCCCAACGATCAAGTTGTTGGACGATATGAACCAACTTGGTTTCCGCGAGTCGACCCGGTCCGGGCTCTCGTTCGGTGCGGACGACCTGGTAACGCCGGACTCCAAGATCAAGCACATTGCGGATGCCGACAAGAAGGTTATGACGTTCCAAAAGAACTACCTCAAGGGTGTGATGACGGCGCAAGAGCGTTACAACCAAACCCTGGATGCTTGGACCGCAACACGCGAATTGATCACCAAGGACATGTTGGCTGCCATGGAAAGCGATACGCATCGCGGCAACTGGTACATCAACCCAGTGTTCTTGATGGCGTCCTCCGGTGCACGGGGTGGTATCGAACAGATCCGACAGCTGGCAGGTATGCGGGGTCTGATGGCCAAGCCGACCGGTGAAATCATCGAAGCACCGATCAAGTCCAACTTCCGTGAAGGCCTGTCCGTACTCGAGTACTTTAGCTCGACGCACGGTGCTCGTAAGGGATTGGCTGATACGGCACTCAAGACCGCTGACTCGGGTTACTTGACTCGGAAGCTCGCCGACGTCGCTCAAAACGTGGTTATCACGATGAACGACTGCGGAACCACCCAAGGTGTAACCAAGGGTGTCATTTACCGTGGCGAAAAGGTCGAAGTTCGATTGGCCGATTCGATCAACGGGCGTGTTAGCCGCCAGAACATTGTGAACTTGATTACCGCCGAGACGATTGTTGATGAAAATCAAATGATCACTCGAGAAATCGCCCGCAAGATCGAAGAGATGGGCTTGGAAAAGATCCAAGTTCGCTCACCGATGACTTGCGATGCTCCACTCGGAATCTGCCGTACATGCTACGGTATGGACATGAGCACCGGGGCGTTGGTCGAAGAGGGTATGGCCGTCGGTATCATCGCTGCTCAAAGTATCGGTGAACCTGGAACTCAGTTGACGATGCGTACGTTCCACCAAGGTGGTGCTGCTAATACGACAACCGAAGTCAGCAATATCAACGCCAAGAAGGCTGGTATTGTGAAGTTCATCAAGATGCGTTTGGTAACCAACGATGATGGACTCGACGTGGTTCTGACCAGAAATTGCGAAATTGCGATCGTCGATGCTAGGGGCCGAGAGTTGGAGCGTTACGACGTTCCGTCCGGTGCACAGCTTTCGGTCAAAGAGGACCAAGAGATCACCAAGGGTCAACAGATCTGCGAATGGAACCCTCACAAGATTCCAATTTTCTCCACAGCAGGTGGTAAGGTCGTCTTCGTTGACATCATCGAAGGCGAGACGTTCAAGTACGAAAAAGATCCTAGCGGAAACGTACGTCGACGGATCATGGACGCTCGTGGTAAGCTTCACCCACAAATCGTGATCGAAGACGCAGACGGCAAGGCGTTGGACGTCCACTATCTCCCAGATAAGGCTGTTATCAACTGCACCGAAGGCAAGAAGGTCAATGCCGGTACGGAATTGGCTGAAATGCCACGTGAATCCACTGGGGTTCGCGATATCACCGGGGGTCTTCCTCGCGTTACTGAAATCTTCGAAGCACGCAAGCCAAAGGACCCAGCTGTTGTGGCTGAGTTGGATGGTATCGTCGAAATTTCCAAAGACCGTAAACGTGGAAAGCGATCGATCGTTGTTCGCAGCGACAGCGGTGAAGAGACAGAACATTTGGTACCACCAGGAAAGCGATTCCTGGTTCACTCTGGCGATCCAGTCAAGGCTGGCCAACCGCTTGTGGAAGGACCATTGGTTCCACACGATATCCTTCGGGTTAGCGGCGAAGAAGCTGTTCAGGTTTACCTGGTTCACGAAGTGCAACAGGTCTATCGCCTACAACGCGTGGAAATCAATGACAAGCACATTGAAATCATCATCGCTCGTATGTTGCGTAAGATTAAGATCACCAACGCCGGCGACACCAACTTGTTGTCCGGTTTGGTGATGGATCGATTCGAATTCAAGCGTCACAACGATCAGTTGGCGAAGTGCTTGAAGATCAGCGATCCAGGTGACACAGAGTTTGCACTCGGAGCGATCGTTCCCAAAGAGGCATTTGAAACATCTAATGCCCAGTGCGAAGCACTCGGTGGCAAGCCTGCTAAGGGCAAGAAGCCGAAGCCCGCACACGGTGAAGTTCAATTGCTGGGTATTACCAAGGCAGCCGTTCAAAGCAATAGCTTTATCTCGGCAGCTAGCTTCCAGGAAACCACTAAGGTTTTGACGGAAGCAGCGTTGGCTGGTAAGGTCGACCGATTGGTGGGTCTAAAGGAAAACGTTATTCTCGGTCACCTCATTCCAGCAGGTACCGGATTCCGCGTATTCCAAGACTCGGAAGTTAGCTACCGCAAGGAAGCTCTCGAGGACCTCGTCAATCGTGGCACAGCTGCTGCCGAGCAGAGCTTCCCATTGCTGAACGAAGCACCACGTCCACAAGCTGCGGAAGCTTCGCCTCCTCCGCCAGCGTCGGACGCCGAAGTCAGCGACGAATAGTCTTGAACGACTCGAATTTCCATTCGAGTTGAAACAAGGCCATGAAAACAAGTTTAAAGAGCCTTCCATACGGAAGGCTCTTTTTTTTGTTGGCTTTCCTTTCAATTCAGAGAGAGAGCTTGCTCGAAGCGATTTCCGAATCAGGGCGGAACGATTTGTTCTATTGAGCATGCAAACGCCAGACGCTAGCTATTTCAGTCGAAAGCAGTTATGCTAATTGGCTTATGAATCAAGAGCCAATCATCCAACAAGTCATTCGACTTGTTTCCTCGGCTGACTATAAACCGTCAAAGCCGCGTGTCATTCTCAAGACTTTAAAGTTGTCAGAGGACGACTTCCCCACTCTGCGACGAGCCATTAAGCAGCTTATTCGTCTTGGGCAAGTAACGTTTGGAGCAAACCATTTGGTGTTTCCTCCGCATAAAGTAACGCCTCCAAAGTCCAAGCGTCCTCGCGAGCAATCCGAACCTGGGACATCAGAAATCGCTGAGCCAAAGGTGGTGCGTCCCGAGCGTCGACCGCGTGGGGAATTAAGCGGCATCTTCCGAACGGCATCCTCCGGCGGATTTGGTTTTGTTCGGGTTACCCCGAGCGCCGAGCTGGGGCGAATCGAAGATGTGTTCATTCCACCTAGCGCAACCAAGGGTGCAATGGAGGGAGATACGGTCCGAATCAAGGTCATGCGATCAGGTAGCGACGGCAAGACCGAAGGTACCGTCGAGGAGATCGTCGCGAGAGCTCGACGCGAGTTCTCAGGTACGTTTCAAATGATGGAAGGGAAGGCGTTTGTTTGGCTGGATGGTGCTCGTCTCGAGCATGCCGTTCAGATCGGAGACATTCGCGGGCTGCCCTTAAACGATAACGATAAAGTAATCGTGGAGATGGTCCGCTTTCCGGACGCATTCCATCCAGGCGAAGGGGTAATCCTTAAAGTACTCGGCAGCAGCAAGAACCCGGCAGTGGACACGCTGGCCGTTATGCATCAATTTGGCTTGCCCGATGAGTATCCAGAGGTAGCTTTGGAAGTAGCTCGGCAGCAAGCGGATTTGTTCAATGAAGATGTGATCCCAGCGGGGCGTACCGATTTACGATCCGTTCCCACGCTCACAATCGATCCGGTGGACGCGAGGGATTTTGACGATGCCATCTCTTTGTCCAAAAATGAAAAAGGAAACTGGGAACTTCAAGTCCATATCGCGGATGTATCCCATTTTGTGCCGCTAGGATCTGCATTAGACGACGAAGCGAGAAAACGGGCCACGAGTGTTTACTTGCCTGATCGCGTCATACCGATGATCCCAGAGACGATCAGCAACCACCTCGCATCGTTGCAACCAGATCGCAATCGGTTAGCCAAGACCGTGTTCATGGAGTATACGCCCGATGGCACGTTGATCCACAACCACGTGTTCAATAGCGTGATTCGCAATCAACAGCGTTTCAATTACGAGCAGATCGATCAGTATCTTGAAGACGCAGAAAAATGGCGTGAAAAGCTGACGCCTGAGATATTCCAATTAGTCGCTGACATGCACGAATTGGCGATGGTGCTGCGTGGAATCCGGAACAAGCAAGGAGCGCTTGAACTAACGTTGCCTGAAGTCAAAATCGATCTCGACAAGATGGGGAAGGTTCGCGGCGCGCATCTTGTGCAACACACCGTAAGCCATCAAATGATCGAAGAGTTCATGTTGGCGGCCAACCAAGCCGTAGCAACGTGGCTTGATTCGCTCCAGCTACCATTCCTGCGGCGTGCTCACGCTCCACCGAATCGGCTAAAACTGCGAAGGCTCAATGAGTTCGTGAGAGCCTTGGGAATTCAAGCAGAGAACATGGAAGATCGGTTCGAGATCCAGCGCGTGGTCAATGCGGTAAAGGGGCAGCCAACCGAGTATGCGGTCAATTACGCCATCCTCAAGAGCATGTCCAAAGCTGTCTACCAGGCGGAATTCGAACGCCATTATGCACTTGATATGACGCACTACTGTCATTTTACAAGTCCGATCCGTCGCTATCCGGATTTGGTGGTGCATCGCATTGTTCAGAAACTCTTGGATGGTGTACCTGCGAACGAGAACGAACAAGTACTTGAACATCTAGGAGTGCTCTGTAGCGACGCCGAACAAAACGCGGAGAACGCGGAACGAGAGCTAATCCGCGTCAAGCTTCTCCATTTTCTATCCAAGAAGCAGGGAGAGCTCCTGACCGGTGTCGTTTCAGGGGTTCGCCCTATCGGACTAACGGTACGCGCGATTGAAATACCTGTCGATGGATTGATCAGCGTCAGGCATTTGCCGGCAGACCGATATCGATTCGACAAAGACACGCACACGTTGGAGGGCTACAAAGAGGGAAATCGATTCCGACTTGGCGATGAGCTGATCGTTCGCATCGAAAATGTAGACACGGCCAAACGGGAGCTTCATTTCAGTCTTGAGAAAATCGGACGACGAGCCGCTCCATTATCGATAGAACCAAAGCGAAAACGAGGTTCTTCCGATGGCGAAAAGCGGTACAAGAAGTCGAGCCAAGGCAGGGGCAAACCGAGTGCAAGTTCACGGCCACCGAAGAAGTCTGGTGGGCAGAAACGAAAAAAGAAACGCTAGAGTTGGTAGTCTAGCGGTTCATTTTGCCAATCCAGTTGCTCCAAGAGATAGGTATCTCCCGCTTTTAGGAACTCGGCGCGGTGAGGTGCAGATTGACCGGACGGCGCCCAGAGCATGACATACGAGTTACCGATAACTCCAACTTTTCCAGTACGCACTTGAACCACCAAAGCAGTCCCCTCGTCGACACCAACACCGATCGCATGGGGATGTTGGTCCAACACGCCTCTGAGTCGCGTTAGCCGATTGCGTTGCATGAAATGCTGATCGATAACGGCACCTCGAAGCAAATCTAAACCTTGGCTTGTTTTCGCTTCGTATTTGCCCTCTGAAATCATGATTCGTGACATGATCGCAGCCCCGGCCGAGGTACCTCCGATGACACCACCTCGGTCGAGAAGATTCCAGAGCTCTGATTCGAATGCCGTTCCCGGATAGTAGGCTGCGGGGACCGTTTGTTCACCACCAGTGAACCAAACGCCTGTCGCATTTCGCACCTTCGAGACAAGGGCTTCGCTCTCGCCATCTTCGCGCGAGCGCGCGTGCAGAATATCGAGCGATTTTGTTTTCAGTTGCTTCCATTCTTTATTGAGCTTGATCACTTCGCTGGGCGTTGCATCGTAAGAAGGAACGACCACAAGCCGAGCCTTGTCACCGCCCGCGAACTCGCGAAAGCGATTTTGAATTTCAGGAGGTAAATTCCCTCCCCCCGCGATAACTAGCGTTCCCCCACCGTACACACCGGTAAAACTTGGAGCGATGTTCGAGTTCAGGTTCAGCAGGTAGGTGCTCAGTGCATTGGTAACGAAGAATACAAGACCGATCGCTACCAAAGATAAGCACAAAGCGATTACCTTTGCCTTACCGACTTTTTGGTCTCTGCATTTCTTCATGATTCGCATACGAGCATTTCCAAGACGATTTTAGAGGCTCAGTCCCACACTGCTTACGAATCCATTTTGCAAGCAGTTCACGGCGGATGGAATCGCCTCTTTTGAAAAGAGATCTGCCGAATAAAACGAGTTGGCCACCGGCAAAATCTCGATTTGAGGGTAGGGAAAATCGCGTGCTCTGTCCAGTCAAAAGTTAGCCAATCGAGAATTGATCCAATCGAGGTGCCTTTCCCTAAACGGCACCGCTTGTCCCTCAGAAAACGGGCACGGCACCAACGTTTTCACAAGCAATTCCATCAGTTGCTCAACCCCGTCCCCTTCGACACAGCTTGTCGATACCAAGCCGTCATGAGGGATTCCTGGTGGTTCCACAGGGGGCGCAACCAAATCCGACTTGGTGTAAACCAGAATGAGTTTGCCTGCACAATTTTTCGCAATTCGCGAGTGAGTCTCCGTCCATGCGGACACCGGATCGATCA
>CAIXME010000418.1 GCA_903920425.1 uncultured Pirellula sp.
AGCAAATGCTAGCCATCACTTCTTCCTCTACCCCAATCGGGAGTTAATATTATTGCCTACTTTCTGGCCATTGTGAGCACTTTGCGTACTACATTACTACAGGTTATGGGCCCACGCTCTCTTTACTGACTGCGTGAAACCTTTTTTCTGATCTTCTTGCAAAAATCAACTCATTTTTGCACCACCTGTGACTGAGAAAAATTTCTCCACAGACGGCCAATTGGCTCAAGCAAAATTGCTATCACGTCCAACCCAGGACCACAAGAATCTATCATCATACCAGGTGCAAAACAGCACTCAAAACACTCTCCCTTCTCTGTACAAAAAGGCGTGGAGTGGACTGAAAACTCATGCCCATCTGGGCCATTCCAGGAGTAAAATTACCCTAGGACTTCCGGCAAACAGAAATCTATCCGCCACTCAATTTGTCATCGCTAGATCAATCCTAGGGACATTGTTGCTGAGCAGTTTGGAGGTTAGCCCCGCTTATCCGAGTCCGAGCGACGCATGAAAATCATTGGTGGACCAATGGGCAATAGCGGATGGGATTACTTGTCTTTATCGGGCCGGTCTTGAGAATCACTCTATCCAAATCGCCTGCACGATTGTCATGCAAGCCATTTCCGGTTGGATCGATACCGCACAAGGAACCATTCATGAGTACCAGGACCATATCTGCCCGAAACAGTCATGAGGCCACCATTCGCCGATTGTCGAAGGAAAGTTATCTGGAGGCCATGTCGAAGTGGGGAGACTGCTGGGGAGAGCAAAGAACTCCTAACGAACTAGGCGAGTTAACCTTATCGCAACTTCGCTCTAGCGAAGTGATTCTTCTTGCAGAAGAGATTGCCAACGAGGACACTCTTTTGCAACTAGGACCAAGAATCATCGAGCAGGCAAAAGACTTGGAGACTTCCATTCTGTTGTCAAGCGAATCTGGCTTTCAAAGTGACGCAACGAAGCTGACGGCATACATGGCTGGCGTCTACATTCCGGTAATGACTGTATTCGAACATCAAGAAGCAGCCACTCTGATGATAGAACGTTTCGTCGAGAGATCGCTGTTCGGATTCGATGGAATCCTTGGGATGAAACAGCAGGGGATGACCGATCAGCAATACGAGTCGTTTGATCTAGATCGAGCAACCGCTCGACGATTTCGCTTCCTAATGCTCGCTCCGATTTTTGCAGCGATTACTGCAAACTACGACCCGCAACAGCCAGGTCGCGAAGTACTCTTACGAATCCTGGCACGTTTCAATGCAGAGTTTGTTTCGCCATGCACTTTAACGAGAATGGGACTTCTCGCGCTGATCATTGGTTGGAAGAACAAGTTGATGATCCAAAGATCGATCACGGGTGCCAAGCATGTTGGGCAAGAAGAATTGGCGAACTACTTGATCGCATACGCATCCGAATTGGAAAGCGGGCTCGGAGTCGTTCCATTCGAATATAGGGGAACACTAATCGGTACTGATCTTCACTAATCCGGAATTTGACTACAAATCGCGATTGGGCGAACACCGCATAGCTCGAACCGGACACGCCGCCCCATCTCCATGCTTCAAGAACGGCGGCACCCCCGGCTTTCCATTAGTGTCGATTAGTGACGTTTAGTGTTCCAAATCAACGGAACACTAATCGGCAC
>CAIXME010000419.1 GCA_903920425.1 uncultured Pirellula sp.
CCACCGCGTCCAACTACCAACACATCGAGGGCTGGCACCAATCGTTCTGCGACGCGGATTCCACTGGCGATTTCGTTTGCGGCACCTTCCCCCTGAACGCGAGCGGGAATGATGAGGACACTGGCACCAGGCCAACGCCGCTTGAGTACTTGAGTAAAATCGTGGATCGCGGCTCCGCTTGGACTGGTTACAAATCCGATCCGTGTTGGGAACCGGGGCAGTTCTTTCTTTCGTTCTGGTGCAAAGAGCCCTTCGCGTTCCAGTTTCATGTGCAGCCGGCGAAACGCAGCCTGCAGTGCACCGAGCCCTTGCTGTTCAATTCGATTGATGATGATCTGGTAGGTTCCTCGAGGACCGTATACATCGATGCGTCCCTCGACCAGGACCGCCATACCTTCACGCAAATCGATTCCGATGCGCTCATAGGTTGATCGCCAGAGGACGGCTGAGATCTGGCTGGTCGCGTCTTTGATCGTCATGTAGACGTGCCCGGAGGCAGACTGGTTGAAGTTTCCGATTTCTCCTGCGAGCCAAAAGGTTGCAATGGAGCCATCGATCACTTTTTTGACCCAAGCATTCAACTGGGTCACACTCAGAGGAGCATCGGAACTGGCCCCGGGCTTGGCTCGTTGGCTTGGTTTTGCAGCCCGTTTCGGAGTGAGGTCGATCTCCTTTTTCTTGGGTGCTTCACCAAAGAAGGAATCTGCATCATCGCTCCATAGAAAGCCTGTCACAGTCGGATCGTTCCTTGCGGTACGGGGTAAAACGCTCGCTCGCCAATTCGAAGCGATCCTTCAGCAGCCCAACTCTCTGCTTCGTTGGTAACCGCATGGAGCAGTGACTCAGTATAACGTCGGTAGTCCTCGATTTGCTCTTTGCTCAACTTGCGAGGAACATGAACCGCGGGACCGAGGACGATGCGAGCTCGTGAACTGGGACGCGGGATCGCGAATTTGTCCCAAGAGCGACTGTTGCGTATCGGTCGATCGAAACCGCAACCGAGCGGGACAATAGGAATGCCTAGCAAACCTGCAATGTAGATGCACCCACTGGATAGCTCTCGACGTGGACCTCGTGGACCATCCGGCGTGATGACGAGGCTCGTACCGCGAAACTCGCGTGTTATCTGCAGTATCGCCTTGACCCCGCCGCGCGAGGTCGACCCACGCACCGTTTTGAAGCCGAACTGCGAAATCATTTCAGACAACCAGTGCGCATCACGGTGCTGACTGAGCAGCATCGTTACGTCGCAGCCACGGCGATTGCATGGAGGCAACGCGAGATACTCGTGCCAGACTACGTAGATAGCCGGCCCTTGAAACCCTTCAACGGCAGGGTCCATCAACGGGTCGTAACATGCGATACGGGAATCGAGTGTGCGCATCCATGCTCGAATCCCAAAGGCCAGAAGCGTCCCGCCCCATCGCATGGAAACTCGATACAAATCTACTTTTGACAGAGACATTAAGCTTTTAATTGCCAGCGGCCAGAGAACACTTCTACGGCAGGCCCGGTCATAAACACGTGATTGCTCGCTTCGTCCCATCGCAATCGAAGCTGTCCGCCGAGCAGTGTATTGAGAATCGAGCGTTCGGTGTGACCGGTAAGTACCCCAGCTACACACACGGCGCTTGCCCCCGTGCCACAGGCCCACGTTTCTCCTGAGCCGCGTTCCCATGTGCGCTGCCGTACTTCTCCGCGCGAGAGCACCTCAACGAATTCTACATTGGTGCGTTTTGGGAACCGATCATCGCGCTCGATCAATGGGCCGATCTCGAGAACAAGTTCGTCCGTTGCCTCAGGAACAAAAATAACGCAGTGCGGGTTTCCCATGGAAACGCAAGTCGCAAAGAGCCGCTTTCCGCGGAACTCCAGTGGGTGATTCACGATGTGCGATTGCGGCGTGTCGCCCAGGGTCGTCGGAATCAATGCGGCTTCCAATCGAGGTGGCCCCATATCGACTGTGACACCTGTCGCGAGCCCATCCTCGATGATCAACTGGAGTGAAAGAACGCCCGCACCGGTTTCGATCTTGAGCGACTCGCGTTTGCAGATGCCATGATCGTAAACATACTTTGCAACGCATCGGATTCCGTTGCCGCACATTTCGGACTCGCTACCGTCGGCATTGAACATGCGCATCCGGGCGTCTGCAATTTCACTGGGCAGGATGGCAATCAGTCCATCGCCGCCAATTCCAAAACGGCGGTCGGATACATCGACTGCTAAAGCGGGGAGATCAGCTGGCAATGATTGATCAAAGCCACTTACATAAACATAATCGTTTCCTGCACCATGCATTTTGGTGAATTGCAGAAAGTTACTCATGCGGTTTATCCCAGTTGAAAGATAGCCAGTTGAAACAGACCCAAGTGCAGCAAAATCGACTAACCAGGCAGCTTAAAATCTGGATCTGAGATTCCTCGAATCAATTCCGAGAGTCGACCGTAGAGTTGTAGCATGAGTTGCCACGTCGCGAGATCGACACTGACTGTGGATCTCTTTTCATTCATCTTCACCGAGTCCACTACTTCGCCGATTCGAGCGTGGAAATACTCGAACAACTCTGCCAATTGCGCTGCTTGGCTTGGGCTGAGTCTCTCGGGTAACTGCGGTGGTTGGTTGAGGTCGCGGAGCGCTTGAACTGATTGTGCAAGCACGGGATCGAGATCGAAATCACCGCTGTCTGTTTTGCTGATCATCCTAGAGTCTTCGACGGCGGTTAAGCTTTCGTTGACTCTCGCTGTGATCTGCTCGTGTGTGCCGAAGAGCAAGAGGCTCCGACCGACCGCAATGATGTCACCGAATCGAAGGATGCGTAGTTGGCAATCTTGTCCGTTGACTCGGGTCCCATTGGTGCTCTCCAAGTCGGTGAGCACCAGGTGGTCGTTATCTTCTTGAATCTTGCAATGAAACCGACTGATCCGTTCGTCGTTGAGCTGAATCGTATTCCCCTCTTCGCGGCCGATCGAAATCGGTGTTTTGAGTTCCGCGTAAATTCGTCCACGATCAGCCCCTTGGACTACACGGAGCGTCAATCTCGACATTGCAACCTCTTTGGCATTACGGTTCCATCAGGTTTGAAACAGGAAGTCCGCGACTATGCTTCCAGTCCGATATCTTCGAGGATTGGACTGGTGGACTCTGTTATCATATCAGGTCTGCGCGTAAATGTTGGGAGTCCAGCGCCGGCCAATACATTGTCTAGCGAATCTTGGCTTTTCGCGACGATGGAATCGCGTGTCATGCCGCCAAAATTGCTGGCGTGTCCAAAAGCGGTGATCGGACCTTCGTACCCAGCCTTGCTCAGGATGGAAACGATGCGAACGTTGTCGATAACACCGCTGGTGCCTGCGAGTTGTCGCATTTTCAGGGTGGCATCCGCAACCGATGGAACGACCGCTGTGTCAGCGAGACGAACTGCGGCAATCCGATTGCCTGGAATGGTTTCTAGTTGCTCAAACGTTCCGCCGCCGACAACCCAATTGAACGAATCAATCACCAGTCCAACGCTGGTGTTGGTGCAAGCCTTGAAGAAAGCCAGGAAGCCTTCTACGTCTTGAATGAACTTGAACTGGCGGTTTTCGCGATTTTCTTGGGCGGTGGAGAAGTAGAGACCCAACATCACTTTGTTGGCTCCAAAAATCTCAGCGATGCGGTCTACGCGCTTGCGAAGAACATCAAAATACTCGTGGAATGGAAGACGATCGGTAGCCGCTGGCAATCGCAAGAATCCAGCACGTGCGCCTGCTTTTCCGGCGATCTCGATGGTTGCGGGCAAGGTCGCAAGGGTCTTTTCGAAAGTCGCATCGTCGCTATCGAGATCGATTGGGGTTTCGAATCCACTAACCTTCATCTTGGAGCTCAGCAAATAGCGAGCTGCCTTATCGAATTCACTGCGTTGAGTCCTCTTCACCAAGTCGACAATGTCGATATCCAAACCGCTAAAACCGTAGGTCATCGCCAGCTCGATGAGCTCGCTTTGTCGTCCGGAAACGCCTAAAACAGTTGCGTTCAAATTTTTGTACATTCAGCCAATCTCCAAAATAAAACAGGCGGCTCGACGTCCGGTTGATCCGGATATCGACGCTCGCAAAAATTGTCTGCAAGGCCAACACGATCCCTCATGGCCACGGAATGATGACTCACATCGAGCCAAACATAGGCGAAAACCACCCCGAAATGGGTGGTGTTATCGCGGGTCAAAGAGTATTGCAGAAAACGAAGGACCTTCCAAGTCGAAACACCAGAAAGGGCATTTCGCCACATGCATTTTGACATCGCAAATCTAACGACATCAGCAGTTTACAAGCTTTTGACAGGGCTCGTCGTACCACGTCCCATCGCGTGGGTTACCACGCTCAATCCCGACTTAACCGTCAATGCCGCACCGTTCAGTTTTTTCAACGCGGTCGGCTCCGAACCACCGCTGATCGTTCTAGGGATCGGCGACCATCCAGACCGACCCAAGGACACTGCGCTCAACATCGAACAAACCCGAGAGTTCGTCGTCAACCTCGTCCCCGAGTCGCTCGCGCAGGCCATGAGCGATAGCGCTGCCAACCTTCCAAGAAACGTCAGCGAAGTAACCGAGCTCGGGTTAGCCACATCCCCATCTCAAAAGATAAAGACACCTCGACTGCTCGATTGCCCCGCTTGCCTCGAATGTACTTTGGAACGCATTCTACAAATCGGAGGAAACAGGATCGTTTTTGGCAACGTTGTATCCGCAACGGTTCGCGACGACTGCGTCGCCGACTCGAGCAAGCTGCACATCGCGTCCGATCAAATGAAGCTGATCGGCCGCATGGGAGGCCCAGGCGGGTACACGACCACACAGGGCATTTTCCAAATTGAGCGCAAAAAATAGCAGGAATGGATCCTCACATTCTTCACCACCGGCTGGAATCCACACGCGGATCGATTCGTTCGAGTAAACTTTAACAAAGGCACATAGCGTCTAAAATGTTCGCTGCCAAATTCCTCTTCTCAACTCAATAAGCAAATATGCATATTACGCATCACGGTGGACATCAAGGCGTCACAGGTTCCTGCCATGAACTGCACTACGCGGAATCCAAGTCCGTTCTGATCGATTGCGGTATGTTTCAAGGCCAAGACGCCCGCGACCACCACGAGGCACAGATCGATTTCCCCATCGACGCCATACAAGCCTTGATACTGACGCACGTCCACATCGATCACATTGGCCGAATACCCTACCTAATCGAAGCTGGTTTCAATAAACCAATCTATTGCACCAAGCCGACCGCCAAGATGCTGCCGATTATGCTCGAGGACGCTGTGCGACTGGGAATCACGCGAAATAGACGAATGATCAAAGAGCTACTCGACGACTTGCGCCGACTCATTCGACCAATACCCTACGGTAAATGGACCGATATCAACAGCGGTAGAACGTCTTCCGAACTCGATGATTCGGAATCCGCAAAATCTCATCTTCAGTTCCGATTCCAGCAAGCTGGGCACATCCTCGGATCTGCGTACGTCGAAACGCATAGCGGCGACGAGAGATTTGTCTTCAGCGGTGACCTTGGCTCGCGCTGTACGCCGCTATTGCGAGACCCGATCAGCCCAGAACGCGCTGACGTACTCGTGCTCGAAAGCACCTACGGCGACAAGATACACGAAGGGAGAGAAACGAGACTACATCGACTGGAATCGATCCTCTGCGAAACTATGCAAAACAACGGCGTTACGATTATCCCTGCGTTCAGCTTGGGGAGAACTCAGGAACTCCTGTATGAGCTGAACATGATCATGGAGAGTGTGGGGCACAAGACACAGTGCACGCTCCTCAAGAGAATTGACGTGATCGTGGACTCGCCGCTAGCGATTAAACTGACGGATATCTACGAGCAACTCAAAGAATTCTGGGACGACGAAGCGTACGAAATCCTCTCTGTTGATAACCAACCATTGGTGTTTAAAAATCTGGTGGAGATAGACCGCGGGGGTGACCATCGCGAAACGCTGAACTATCTGCACAAATCCGGCAAGCCCGCGATCATCATCGCAGGGAGCGGTATGTGTACGGGTGGCAGAGTCGTCAACTACCTCAAAGCGTTCCTGGGACGCGAATCTACCGACGTTCTGTTTGTCGGTTATCAAGGGGCAGGCACCCCCGGACGCAAAATCCAAGAAAGCGAGCGAGGCAAAGGAAAGGTTTGGCTGGATCACGAAGAAATCGAAGTCAAAGCAAAGACCTACACGATCTCGGGGTATTCGGCACACGCGGATCAAAGCGACCTCATCAAATTCGTTCAAGGAATAGCGACTAAGCCCAAAGAAATCCGTCTCGTTCACGGCGAACAACCTGCTAAACAAGCCCTGGGCGAAAAATTGCAAAGCCTGGGCTACGTCGTGAATTGACGCTCTTTGATTTCAAATCCTTTGCCCCTTTTCAGCTTGGCAGCAATGAGGGACGATGCAATAACGGTAGCCGGCGGAATTCGATGACAACATTCCGTCACGCGACACGTTGCTGTCCGTCTTTGTGAGTCTCTTTATAGCTTTATCTTAAGTGCGATATGACGATTTATTTTTCACGAGGTGGTAAAGACTTGGTCCTCGGAATGCAGGACTACGTAGAAGCAATTCAGACCACGCTGTCCCACTTCCCCTCGACTCGCAAAGTCCTCGCAGTACCCCCAGACCATACTCGAATCGATTCGCAGGCTGGCCCGATCATGCATGCGGCATTAAGTGTGTTGCGGGAGAGATTAACCGATGTGATGCCTGCACTGGGCACCCACTCCGCCATGAACGAAGAGGAACTCACCAAGATGTACGGTGACTTCCCACGCGACCTGATCCGAGTCCATCGCTACCGAACCGAGGTGGACACCCTGGGTTACGTGGATGCCGACTTTATCCGTGAAGTCACCGAAGGCTTTTACGATCGTCCTTGGCCAGCACAAGTGAACAAAATGATATCGCAAGGGGACCATGATCTGATCTTGTCCGTAGGGCAAGTGGTTCCGCACGAAGTCATTGGGATGGCGAACTATACTAAGAACATTTTTGTCGGTACAGGTGGCAACGAGGGGATCGATGGCAGTCACTACCTCAGCGCACTCTATGGCATGGAACGAGTCATGGGCCGATGCGAAACTCCACTGAGAAAAATCCTTAACCGAGCTGCCGATTTGTATCTAACGCATCGCCCTGTCGTCTATATCTTGACCGTGGTTGAATCGACTCCCGACAATGGGCCAGTTGTACGCGGGTTATTTGTGGGTGACGACCACTCGGTGTTTTACATGGCAGGCGAACTATCGGCGCAGGTAAATTGCTTTCGATTACCTGCTCCTCCGAAGAAAATCGTCGTTTGGATGGATCCAACGAAGTACAAAAAAACATGGGTAGCCAATAAAGCGATCTACAGAACTCGGATGGCCATCGGAGAAGGTGGGCACCTAGTTATTGTGGCACCAGGCGTTGAAAAATTTGGAGAACATGCGGATGTCGATGCATTGATCCGACGATATGGTTATCGTACGACACCTGAAGTTATGGAGATGGTTGCCAAAAACGACGACCTTCGCGAGAACCTCTCCGTCGCAGCGCACTTGATCCACGGCTCGACCGAAAACCGTTTCCAAGTTGAGTATTGTGCCGGCAAAATGACTCGCGAAGAAATCGAATCTGTCGGCTATAGCTATGGCGACTGCCAGCATGCTCAAACCGAATACGGTTACGATCAGCTCCAAGATGGATGGCACGAGAGCCGAGGGGGCGAGCCTTTCTACTTTATTCGCAATCCAGGCCTAGGTCTTTGGATGCACAACGAACATCCACACGCATTCTGATTCGCTCACAACAACCAGCTATCGATGATTGAAGCAAAAAACACGCAACGAGCCATTGTTCGAATCGGCTATGACGGTCGCGTTCACAAGCAATTCCAAGGTCCAAATGCTCGCGAACGTTTCGAAAATGAATGCCGAGTTCTCATCTACTTGGAGAATCGCAAATGCCCTTTCGTTCCACGTTTGCTCGGTGCCGACAGCGAGACCCTCGAAATCGTCACCAACAATTGCGGTGCACGCGTGGAACGCATGGGAGATGATCGCATCAAATCGATCTTCAAAGAACTCGAATCATTTGGCGTACGACATGATGATGCATTTCTAAGGAACATCACGTATCGTGCTTCTGACGGACGATTCTGTGTAATCGATTTTGAGTTCTCTACGATTCTCGAAGAGAACCCTGAATTGGAATCCGATGCGTTAGCCCTGTCTATGAACGCGACGAGCGACGCCACAATCAAAACCAGCAATCGCCCAATCGATGTGCGTTGGTCTGCCATGACGCATCCTGGAACGTATCGCAAGAACAACGAAGATCGATTCTTGGCGATGCTCATCGACCAACGCGGTGTTCGTTACCTAGGCAAAGACGGGCAGTCCAATACTCGAGAATCGGACATGCTATTCGCAGTTGCTGACGGCATGGGGGGCGAACGATCAGGGGAACTGGCGGGCAAGATCGCATTAGACAACATCACGAAAATCCTGCCTCGCGCCTACATGATGACTCACCAACATCTTGTCGAGTCGGCACCCGCGATACTCAAAGGCCTGTTTTCTGCGATCCATGCCGAACTTGTTTTGCTCGGAGAAGGCGATCCGTTGTGCAACAACATGGGAGCGACGTTGACATTGATCTGGATTCATAGAAGCACCGTCATGTTTGCTCACATCGGCGATACGCGGCTCTACCACTTCCATCGTCCAACTGCGATGGATTCCTCGGATACAGATGAGAACATGTCGTCGCTAGTGATGACACAACTGAGCGAAGACCACACGTACGTCGGCTGGCTTCGCCGCATGGGCAAGCTCAATGAACGCGAATCACGTTTTCATCCGCGAAAGAACGTTTTGTCCAAAGCCTTGGGTGCAGGCAACCAGTTCGTAGATCCACAATGCGGCACGTTTGAATTGCTGGCGGGAGAAAAACTGGTACTTTGCACAGACGGAGTCAGCGAAGGACTTTGGGACAGGGCCCTCCGCGAGCTCGTGTTGTACCCCGAGTCGTCGATCGCCGATTTGACGCCGGCGCAAAGAATAGTCCTCACAGCAGTCGATGAGTCAGGAAAAGACAACACAACGGCGATGGTGATCGAGGCGCAATCCAACTCGTGAACAGCACCAGTTGCCGACGCCCAAATATTTCCTGCCAGGACAGAAACTTGGTCACCCGAGTCAACACCATTGCAGGTACAATGAGCGTCAGGATTACGCGTCACAACCCGAGATATTGCAAACACTATGCTCCATTCGGAAAACCAAGTCGAAGCAGAATCGTCTAAAACCATTGAACGCCGAGAACGAATCGGCTTGGCTTTGTTGACGCTATTCTCAATTGTCTACTTCGGCTTCATCGCATTGTGCGCGTTCGCAAACACTTGGTTCGCGAGTTTATCATTCCTCGAAGTGCCAGCTACCGTTCTCTACGGATTTGCTCTGATCGCATTAGCACTGGTAATCGCTGGAGTCTACGGGCGTTTAAGCCGTACGGTTTAGTTCAGAAATTGAGCTTCCGGGTGATTGTTCCAAGCTAGGTTTTACGGGATAACTTTGAGAAGATCCTCTCTAGTGAATGTGGTATGCTGTCGATCTGCATCGAGCTGGTTTGCGAACAAGGACTGAAATACTGAATGAATTCGTCGATACAAAACATGCTTAAAAGCCTCGAATCGAATATCGAGGCGGTTGTATTAGGGAAGATCGAAGTCGTAAAAAAGACATTGGTTGCATTGCTAACGGGCGAGCATATTTTGCTCGAGGATGTGCCCGGGGTCGGAAAGACGTTGGTGGCCAAAGCGCTCGCCAAGAGTATTGACGGGAAATTTACTCGCGTTCAATTCACGCCAGATCTACTTCCTAGCGACATTATTGGCAGCAGCATCTATCACGACGGTGAGTTTAAATTTAGCCAAGGCCCAATCTTTGCAAACATCGTGCTGGGGGACGAAATCAACCGAGCTCCACCACGCACCCAAAGCGCTCTTCTAGAAGCGATGAGCGAACGGCAAGCCAGCGTCGATGGACATACGTACCCGATGCCCGATCCATTTCTGGTGATCGCAACGCAGAACCCTTTTGAATTCGAGGGTACCTATGTTTTGCCAGAAAGCCAATTGGATCGTTTCATCATGCGTATCGATGTTGGCTATCCAAACCGCGAGGCAGAACGAAACGTGCTGCGGTCACATCGAATGGGAGAGCCCGTCGACCAACTAAAGGCCGTGGTCCAACTGAGCGAAATCCGAGAAGCCCAAGCACTAACCCGGACGGTCCAATTCGAAGACTCCATCGTTGACTACTTGCAAGACATCGTGGAACAGACCCGAAAGAGCAACGAACTGCAAGTGGGCGTTAGTACACGCGGTGCGTTGGCTCTGTACCGCGCGGCACAAGCGACGGCGCTGCTCTCTGGCCGCATGTATGTTGTGCCAGACGACGTCAAGAAGACGGCCGTGCCTGTCTTCGCTCATCGCGTCCTGCCTCGCGGTTTCGCCGCAGGAAGCGAACGCACGGCGGCCGAATCAATCATCGAGCGTTGCTTGGAATCCGTTAGCGTACCAGTGTAAGCGAGTCGAATGATGGCTGAACGCGTAAGCACGGTGCAACGAGAAGGGGATAAAGTTGACGTCGGATTCATTCGGAAATTCGCAAGTGGGATTTTCCATTGGATCTCCGTACCGTTTCGATGGCTAAAATCCGCCAAGAGTGCCGCAACACCCGTATCGACTCGCTTAACTCGCGAAGGAATGCAAGTCGTTCTCATGGCCTTGTTTGTGATGGTCGGGGCCGTCCTTCGCGATGTCAACTTGCTGATCATTCTGGCAGGCTCTCTTTTGGCGATGCTGCTGATTCAGTGGCGTGTTTGCGCAAAAACGCTTTACGGTTTGACGACCAATAGACGATTGCCTCGATCCATGCACGCCAGAAAAGCCTTCGATATTGAATTGAATATCGCAAATCCAAAACGGTGGCTCGGAACTTGGCTCGTGCTTGCGCAAGACAGAATGGTTCACAAGCCAATCAACACGACCTTAAAGTCGACTTCGCAAGGAATTGGATTGCTCTTCCCGTCGGTCCCTCCCATGTCCTCGCGCACCCAACGATACCGGTGTGTCGTCCAGCGACGAGGGAGATATCAATTTTTGGGAACAGAACTCACAACGCGATTTCCCATGGGATTGATGCGTGGAATATTGCCGCCCAAGGGAGGCGACTCCTTCATTGTTCAACCAGCGATTGGCCGACTGTTGCCTGGCTGGATGGAATTGTTCGACATGCACGAATCAGCCGCTAAACAACGGCGGCGAAGATCGCTTTCGGACGAAGGGGACTTCTTTGGATTGCGAGGGTATCGGCACGGTGATAGCCCTCGCTGGATCCACTGGCGCTCGTCCGCTAGAAGAGATGAGCTGGTCGTTAAACAGTTTCAGCAAGAGGACAGTCGCGAATTGGTTGTGCTGCTGGACTTGCACCGAAAACCGATCCGAACCAAAGAGGAACGTGAAGCCTGGATTCGAAACGAAGACCTAGCAGTCGAATTTGTTGCAACGCTAACGCAACAGATCGCCACATCCAACGCCGGAATCATCACCGTCGCAATCGCCGATACCACTCCTGCGTTGGCAAATCGGGTGCAGTCCAGATCGCAATGCGCGGGACTTCTCGACCGTCTTGCGGTTGCGAATAGCTGCACCCAAAACGAAATTGTTCCAGCTCTCTTGTTGCTCGAACGCGAGCATCACCGGATCGAAAACCTGCTGGTCGTGAGCACGCGTCCGAAAATCGATTTGGTCGCATTGACTCACACCGACAATTCTATTGTGTTCTGGCGATCCCTGACATGGCTTAACGCAGCCGCAGGCGACCTATCGAAATACTATACCCCCGCCGAATAACGAACTTGCTGTTCGATAACTTAGGATTTCAGAAATGCTGCCTTTGGTTTTACGGACGCTCATCTACTTTCGCAATTTACTCTTCCCTGTCGCACTAGGTGTTGCGGTTGCGAGCGCTGTAATCGTCGGTGCATTGGTCGTCGGTGATAGCATGCGAGGTTCCTTGCTGGCCATCGCAAAGGACCGAATTGGTCGTATCGATTCTGTTGTGATCGCACCACGTTGGTTCAACGAATCTCTGGCTAAAAACCTGATCAGTCCAACTCGCACGCCTGCAGACATCCAAGGCCTCGTTTTCATTCAATCTGCAACGGCAGAGCGAGACAGTAACCGCGCCAATGAAATGTCCCTATTCGGAGTGGATCCTTCGTTTTGGGCCCTTGGCTCAATCGAACCGACTCATGCGCCAGGGGAGGACGAGGTCATACTGAACCAAGCACTGGCCGATAAACTCAGCGCCTCAATTGGCGACCTGATAACGCTGCGGGTCGCCAGCCAATCGGTTGTTCCAGCAGATAGCCCGCTCGGAAAACGAGACCAAGACACGACGGTTCTGCCACGATGGAAAGTCGTTGATATCTTGGAGGACAAAAGCCTCGCTCGATTCTCACTTCGCAGCGATCAGCGCCCCGTCCTCAATGCCTTTGCTAACTTGCGATCGCTTCAATCGGCACTCGAAATCCCCGAAAAGATCAACGCGATTTTTGTTGCGCAGCCTTCGCCCATCTCTGGCTCGAATCCAAACACAGATACCACAGACTCAAACCTCTTAGACACTTTGTCACCAAACCTCCGCGACTTGGGCCTAACCTGGGAACGCATCCAACGGCGATTTCCAGATGACACCCCCGCAGAGACGGACATCGAATCGGCCGCATCGACTCAACCATCCAAAATACTCGACTACTATCAAGTCACCACCGATCAAATGCTGATCGGCTCGGACGTCGCGCACGAGATTGTCACGGCAACTCAATCTCAGAGTCCTTCAGAAGTACTCACCTACTTGGCAAATGGAATCCAACGCATCAACATGCCTAGCGGGGAAAAGAATGATGCCCCCCTTGGCAGAAATGTTCCATACTCAACGATCAGCGCAGCGGACTGGACTATTCTGAGCAATATGCTCGCTGCTAGCGGAACCCCAACGGATAAACCTAAAGACGAAAACTGGACGGTCATCAATAGCTGGCTCGCAAACGAGCTCAACGCCCAAGTTGGAGATCGATTGCGTATTGATTACTTCTTGCCCGAGACCGTCGATGGAGAGGAAATCGAGCAGAACTTTGAGCTCGTCGTGGCCGCGATTGCACCTTTGACCGAGCCACAACTGTCAAGGAAAAACGGGGCACGAGGAAAGGCTCCGTTGCTATTTGACAAACCACCCACTCCATTCAATGACGCATCTTGGACCCCCACAGTCCCGGGTATTACAGACCAAGAGTCGATGGATGACTGGGACACACCGTTTCCATTGACCCGCAAGAGAGAGAAACAAGACGACACGTACTGGGACGCTCATCGTCTGACTCCTAAGCTGTTTGTTTCAAGCGAACTCGGAAAGAAATTGTTTGGCTCGCGCTTCGGAGAATGCAGCAGCATTCGATTTGACAACCTAGATCCAGCGCAAGCCGATTCGCTGGAGCAAACGATTGCGATTGCGGCGAGAAAATCGATTGCGGGTCTTGGCTGGCGGAGTGTTCAATTAAAGAAACAGCAATTGCAGGCTGCCAACGGAACCACTCCATTTGATGCTCTGTTTCTATCTCTAAGCTTCTTTGTGATTGTCGCCGCACTGTTGCTGGTCGCGCTCCTGTTTCGACTTGCGATCGAGCAACGGGCCGATCATTGGGGATTACTGCTAGCTTCGGGGTGGACACGAAACTCCGTGAGGAGGCTGTTACTTTTGGAGGGAGGCGTCGTTTCGGGCATCGGAGCAACTCTCGGTGTGCCGTTGGGCTTGGCATATGCCTACGCAATGATGGCAGGGCTGCGCACGTGGTGGATTGGGGCCATCAGCGTGTCCTTTTTAGAGTACTATGCGCAACCGACGAGCCTCGCAATCGGATGGGTGTTGGGGTGGCTTACGGCTCTCGGTACCATCTTCCTTTCTGCGCGTCAGCTTAGAGATTTCCCAATCGC
>CAIXME010000420.1 GCA_903920425.1 uncultured Pirellula sp.
CCATAGACGGCTTCAATTGCCCCTTCAGGAAGTGGATTGTCTTGTAGGTCTTCGACTGGTTTGCCAGTCAGCTTACCACGGTTCACGAAGAACCTACCTTTGGTACCTTCGAAAAGAATGCCGTTGTCCCCTTCGCTTGTGATGACGAGCGGAATGTCGCCAGGCATGTTGACGTGGATCTCAAACTTCGTTGGCGAGTTGTATTGATCGGTAACCTTGGGATGTCCCTTTTCATATTCAACAGGAAGCGAGAAGCTAACTGGGGTGATTTTATTCGGTCCGGTTTCTGCCGCACCGAGCGCCCATGTTGCTATGTCGACGTGGTGTGCACCCCAATCGTTCATTTGCCCGCCTGAGTACTCATACCAGTTGCGCCAAGCGTAGTGGCAATTCGTGTAAAGAGGTACACCACCGCCGTAGCCCTTACGGATTTCCGGCAAGGCACGATAAGGTACCTTGGGCGCTGGCCCGAGCCACATCTCCCAATCGAGTCCTGTCGGTACATCGATTGCGGGTAGTACCGGAGAGCCCGTTGCTCCATTGATACCACAGGTTACCTTCAGAACATCACCGATTCTGCCATTTCGAATCATCGCGATTGCTGTCAGGAAGCGATTGTTGAACTCGGTGCGTTGCATCGTTCCAACTTGGCAAATACGGCCGGTCTGCTTAACCACCTTTTCGATGAGTTTGCCTTCATCGATGGTTAACGTCAAAGGTTTTTCACAATAAACATCTTTGCCAGCCAACATCGCTTCGACCGTAATCTTGGTATGCCAATGGTCTGGAGTGGCGATCATGACTGCATCGATGTCTTTGCGGTCGAGAATCTTGCGGTAGTCTGCGTAGCCTTCTGCAGCCTTGCCTGTCTTGCCTTTGAGTTTCTCGTTCGTGGCACCTAGAACATTTTCGTCAACATCTGCGAACGCAGCGAAATCCGCGTACTTGGTCGACTTATCGGTAATCGTCCAACCTTGATTTCGCAACCCAATCGTAGCGAATACGGGGCGTTCATTTGGTGAGTCTTGAGCGCGAGAGGGATTCGCAGAGGTGGCAAAAAATCCCGTGCAGGCTAATGCAGAGGTAGTTTGCAGGAAGTTTCGTCGGTTTCTTTTCATTTGAGAAGACATATTATGACTCTTTCAATAAAGGAGACTTCTAGTAAAAACAAGTTGAACGATTTTTCATTTCCCGAAATCCGGGAAACGCTTAAACATAGGTTTGAGTGGGCGCAGGTCCTTTCTGCCAACAATTGCCGTGGCTGTCACCACGGACAGTCGCTACCCATTTCACGAGCAGCACGTTGATTGCGATCATGGTCGTTCGGCCCTGATGGAGACGACGTGCAGTGCGAAAGGAACTATATACCGGTATAGTCTGTTACGCCAAAGCTTTGGGAAGAACACAGCAAAATCAAATGCGGTTGCGGACACCAACACAATTGTAGAAACCAGATGAATCAGCAGTGTCGTTCGAACGAATCTTGCCATCTTGCGGGACTCCTTACCAACGCTCTCGACCGTACTTTTGCATTGACTCATTGCTGATGGCAAACATTGACGGAATCTACCTTCAACGGAATCCTTCTCTGTTTGGCCCATCGTCACGCTTCTCGGGAAAGGTCGTTTCAACTTGATCTGGTCGCTCTCGTTCTATTGACTTGCTCGCGTGAAAAGTGCTCAGTGAAAGGTCCGGCGATACTTCCTTGTCGCATGCAGACGCGATTCTCTTGGGCTCATGCACAACCTTAACACCATTTCTACGTGACTATGATTGCCTTTAAAACCGCAACCCACAAGGAGGAAATGCGCATCCACACAGAGAAATTTCACACAGCCAGGCAAGTACGCTATCAGTTCTTCGTCTAATTCCCACGCGAGAGCGAGGGGCGTGAAAAGCTCCATCACATTGAGCTTTTTTGATGTGGCATGCCGTACATCTGCATCAAAGTTGCCCTATTTCCAGCCACCGAGCCTAGCGAGCACGCTGGCAGTCATTCAGAATTGCGGAGTTATTTAACATCGATTGCCTCCATTTGTATGAGATTCAGCTTTGACAAGACGATCAGTTGCGCTGTTGATTGAAACGTCCAATGGATACTGCAGGGGCCTGATTGAAGGTGTTATCGCGTACACCAAAGAGAAACGGCACTGGTCTGTCTATTTGACAGAGCAGGAAAGAGGAGCAGCGCCCCCGAATTGGCTCAGGAATTGGGGCGGCGACGGAATCATCGCACGAATCGAAACCGACGCGATTGCAAGGGAACTCAAACAGTGCGGTGTTCCCGTTGTCGATTTGAGCGCTGCGAGGCATGTTACCGGAGTGCCCTGGGCCGATACCGATGACAAAGAAATAGCTCGATTGGCAGTCGAACATTTTGTCGACCGTGGATATCGCAACCTAGCCTATTGTGGTGATCTTGGCTTTCAATGGTCGGCCAAACGGGGTGAGCACTTCGGCATTTTCGCGAGACAAGCAGAGTGCAGTTTCTTTGACCTGCAGTCGGTCGCGCGATACGACTCGACGTTTGATGCCGTTGCTGAGAAACGAAAAATCATGAAATGGATAGAGAGTTTGCCTAAGCCGATCGGAATCATGGGCTGCTATGACTTCAAGGCGCAAGAGATATTGGATGCCTGCAGACAATTGAGTATCGCAGTCCCTGGAGAAGTGGCAGTGCTAGGCGTTGATAACGACCACCTCATTTGCGAACTATCCGAACCCACCCTGTCCAGCATCATCCCGGATACAAAACGAACGGGTTACGAAGCGGCTCAACTGCTCGATCATATGATGTCGGGGAAAACCGTCACAACGGAAATCCCCTTCATCACTCCACCTTTGGGAATTCACCAACGCGAATCTACCGACACGATTGCGATTGAAGATGAACATGTGGCAAAGGCACTGCACTACATCCGCTGGCATGCATCCGAAAACATTCGAGTCAACGATCTACTCTCGGTCGTACCGTTGTCACGACGTTCACTCGAGCATCGATTCAAAAAGCTACTTGGCCATACACCCCACGAAGAGATTCAGCGTGTTCGCATGAGACGAGTGATGGAATTGCTGACCATGTCGGATTTGACCATCAATCAAATCGCGGAGCGGTTGGGCTTCGATCATCCCGAATACTTGGGTGCCGCATTCAAGAGGGAGATTGGGATGTCGCCTGCCGAATACCGAAAATCTTGGAAGAAGTGAGATTGCAAACCAGGATACATGAAAGAATCCATGACTCTTAGGTACCATGTTCCAACCAAAGTGCAAATTGAGAATCTTGTTGGCAGAAGCAGCCGTTTCGCGTTTCGATCATGCTGGTTGAACACGCCAATTTGAAACACGAACCTACTCGCACTTCTGAATCGCAAAACTGGCTGTCGTGCATTCTTCGTTTGGTCCAACGCACTTCAAAAGGGAACGATATACAACCGATCGTTCATTGCACTCTAAATTCAAGATCGCGTTCGTTCCTTTCTTGCACGTGTCTTGGAATCCACCGTATGCAGTCGCATTGCTTTGCGAAATCCACGAGCCACACAGTAAAACGACAGCCCAAAGTAGGTTACATTGAGCATCAAGCATTGTAGGGCGCGTAGCCCTGTCGGCTTCTCTGGGAACTCGGTCACATAGTAAATCCGCAACCCTTCATTTGAAAACCAAATCGGAAAACTGACGCCGATCTTTGATTCGTCGTCCATATCGGACCAA
>CAIXME010000421.1 GCA_903920425.1 uncultured Pirellula sp.
AGAGAAAGAATGGCTTGAGTGGAAACCATCACTCGCTCATGGACTCGCATGGAGCCGAATGGAAACACAAATGCCGCAACCGATTCGGATGGCATTGCGATGGCAAGAGCGATCCTTTGGATTTCGAAAGAATCACCAAAGGCTCGGATGGTGCTTGCCATTGAGTGATGGTTCAATCATGTGCCTTTCGGAACAAATCCATGCACCGAACTCGGCAATTACAAACTCGATTTCTATAGAGCTTGCAGGAATCTCGCTCCGGCCCGACCAGTTTACGACGTCAACAAACTCAGATTCCACTTCAAACGCTAAAGAGAACCAAGTAAGCACATTCAGCCCGAAGACTGGATTAGCCAACGATGTCGTTCGATGGCAAGCCAACGCGATCGCTTCCAAATTGCCAGAACCGATTGCCAACGTTGTCCTCGGAACCACCGATGGTGCCAACGTAATCGCCATCGACGCGGCAAGGATGAAACCGTCGACTTTGGGTTGGGAAATTGACGCGAGCATCGCTATCGATCAGGATCTCAATGGACACCCAGTCCTCTCGGCCGAAACCAATCAAGTCATCGGCTTATTGAAGATCGAGGGCAAAACGCGGTGCATCGTTGGTTTAGGAAACCAATAAGTTGCGTGATTCCACCCTAGTCCGAAACGGAAATACGGTCTCGCAATAGAGTCTTGCTGTCGGGAGGCCAATGTTGCCTGAGTGCGCTACCGTAGAACGCTTAGGACATGAATCTATAGAAAGGGACGGCCATTGAGTTGCAGGCGTGCGTCACTTGCTTGGCGAGGAGATGGGACGCCACTGTGGATCTCGATCTCGGTCACCGCGTAGATCACGCGAGGGGCCTCCCAAGGCGATGGGGTCCCGTGCGGCGCCCGATGCAAACCGACCTGAAGTGCGAGAATCGACGTCCGGCAATCCTCCGGGCAGCCTACCCGAAATACCGTTTGCAGCAGAACTTCTCGACGAACCCGAGTCCGACAAATTCTCGAGAGTGCGTGTGTCGCGAGACTCACCCAACAGAATTTCTCCGCCGCCACGCACGGATCTACGGCCTGAACCGTTCTGAGTCCGGGCGAGCATCTTTTCGCTCTCGGCCAACCTTTGTTCAAGCTGAACGTTGCGAGCCTCTAGTTCTTCTGCTCGCTTTTTCTGAGCACGGAACTCGCTAACTAACCGTTCGCTCTCCAGTTGATACTGTCGCATGGCCTGGCCTCCAGGCAACTGTTGACAACCTGGCAAACACCCAGAGACCAACAGCATTATCGAAGCGAACCGCCAGCGCATTTGCCAAAACGCCACAGGTGAGCTCGCGTTGATTTTGATTTGCTTGCTAGCCATTGCGAGTTTTGCGATATGCGATGCAACAATATCCGAAGGTCACGACGCTCGTTACCTACCTGCATCTGTTCGATAACAAATCGCGTGTTTCAAAGGAAGCCCATTATCGAAAAACGATAGGCTTCAGCAGGAGGCTAGGACTCTAAAAGCATGTAACAAAGAGGCAAGATTCAAAGTAAACGAGCCATGATCGGCATACGCAATCATCTATGCCGTGGTTGCATTGCGATTATCCAAGACCTATGGACGAATATTGCTCCGAAAAGTCTGCATCGGCCTATTTTGAACCGAAGCAAACAATGCTGCCTTTCTCGGTAGCAATGATTAGCTTGTTGTCGGCGATAGCTGGAGACGCAAGAATCTGCCCTGACAATTGATATGACCAAGTTTCTTTGCCGTCGGCAAGATTGATGCCATAGACCATTCCGTCAGCAGCACCAACCCATGCTCGACCGTCACACAGGACGGGCGAACTATCCGATCGCTTCTTGATGATCGCTTCCCATGCGACGGAACCATCAGCCAGATTTAGCCCCAAAACACGTCGTTTGCGTGTGTTGACCACGGCGAGTCCTGCAAGTCCCTCGCCTTCGATTTTTCCGGTCATTGCCGGTGAGGACCGGATGTCGTCGGCCATTTCTTCGTTCGCAAATCGCCAAACCACTTTATTGGTTTCCACATTGATGGCAAATACAACTCCAGGCTGCGTGGGCACGATGGCAATATTGCCCATGACGCTGGGCGTACTCAAAGTAGGCGCATCCAATGGGATGCTATCCCCTATTGCTTCCCCTTTGATCAAGTCTATTTTGTGAAGTCGACCATCACATCCTCCCAAGAGACAATAGTCTTTCCAAATGGTCGCCGAGGACCGCAGCTGATCACCGGTGGCGTAACTCCATTTCGGTTCCCCGTCGCTTAAATTGAGCGTGTGCATCGAACCATTCTCTAATGTCAACAACACATCGCCTCGATAGAAACTGGCTCCCGAAGCCACTTGCTGGTCCATTTCTCGAGTCCAAAGCTGCTTCCCCGTAGCAGCATCCATGCAATACACTTGCCCGCTAAAATCGCCGATAACGACGCGACCTTCATGGAACGCAGCCGCGGTAACAAACCCATCTTTGGTTTTTACCTTCCAAAGTTCGCGGCCATCTTTTAAGTCGATCGCTCGAATATTCCCTTCGAAGTCACCTACATAGACACGACCATCGGCGATTACAGGCGTTCCTTCAAAACCTTCCTTTGCATCGCTGGTTTTGAACTCCCACAACACCTCCGGCTTCTCCGAAAGCTTGCACGAAGACAGAGCGTTTCCAAATGCATCGCCACGAGCAACCGGCCAATCCAGAAGTTCTCCGGCGTTCGTTTCCAAAGAAACCCAGGCAACAGCCAACAACGCCAATGCAGTTCGAAAAAGAATCGCACGCTTGCTAGGGAAGCATGTTACCAATACAGAATCTAGGACCGGTAAATTCGCGTGCTGTGATTGTGCGTTCATTTTTCATTGGGCTGAAAAAAGGAAGTGCTGGACTCGGGAAGGTATGGTCATGATAACATGCAGCGCTGAGAAAGAAAAAGCAACATGCGGAAAGGATAGCAAACCCATCTAAAGTGACGCGTTTCGAGGAGATTCTTGCAACCGTATAGTTGTGCGATCTCTCCTCGGAACCACCTCGCAGAACAACTCAGTTCGTTCCACATCAACCTGCTCAAACTGATCTAGCCCTCCGCAGAGGAACTTTGCTACCGTCGATCTCGAGTATCGTCGGTTTCATTGGCACTGGGATCCATTCCGTGTACCGCTCCAATCGGATAGAAAAACCCATTCGAACAGGCATCTTGCTGGTTCCCTTCACGCTTTCTGCTTTCGCAGGTTGCGTCGATGGTCCTTTGTTCGAACTGAAAAAATTGAACCCCGTCATCCAAAGTCAGTGGAAAGCGGATCGCGAACGCGGCCCAGTCTTTTCTCAACGAGTGGACGAGATGAGGTTGCTAAAAACGCAGTTGCCTAGGATGACGAGCGACGAACAAAGCAAGTGGGTGAGCGACTTAACCACCATCGTCGAAAAAGAAACAAGCCCAGAGATTCGGCGTGAAGCCGTATTGGCTCTCGAGGAGGTCCTCGATAGGCCTGAAGCAACCACAACGGTTTTGAAATTGGCGCGAGACCGCAATGACAACGTTCGTCTCGCCGCTGCTCGAGCCCTGAAAAAGGCTACGACGCCAGAATCCACGCAAACTCTGTTAGCCATGGCGGCAAACGATGCAAATCGAAGCGTCCAAATGGCAGCGATTGAGTCATTGGGTACCCACAGGTCCGACGACGTCAAACAGTTTTTAGCGAAACAATTGAACGATCGACGACCACTAACGCAGTACTCCGCGTCACTCG
>CAIXME010000422.1 GCA_903920425.1 uncultured Pirellula sp.
CGCAGCATCGTTGAGGTTCGGTTGATCAGCGTTGATCAATTGACCTACAGCGAGTTCGTCTACAGTCTTGAGATTCCCACGTGCTTTAATTTGCTCAAGCCCCAGCCTTTGGAGGGAAACTGGGTTTTGGACATTAGTCCAAGTCTTTTGTACCCGATTATCGATCGGATGCTCGGTGGTAACGTTACAGCCGACTCTTCACTAAAACGCCCTTTGTCCGAAATCGAACTGCGGTTAGCAACTCGGATAACGAGTGTCTTCTTGAGGGAGTTGCAAGTCGCTTGGATGAACGTGGTAGAGTTGAACATCGAGGTAGAACGGGTTGAGAGCAATCCTCAATTGGTGCAAATTGTTCCACCGAACGAAGTTGTCGTCATGGTGAGTTTTGAACTTTCGATCGGCAATATTCGAGGGATGGCAAACTTGTGCATACCGTTCAACACCATTGAACGCGTTGGTAGCAAACTGACGAGCAACAGCTGGGTCGGATACGCGTCTACTCGAGTGAATCCCGAGACCAAGGGGAAATTGCTTTCGAGGTTGGATGGTTCTACGGCGGACGTGATCGTTACGTTAGCTAGGTCCACTATCAAGACGACCGATCTTTTTGATCTCGAGGTGGGTGATATTATCTCCACAGAGAAAGATGTGCATCATCCGCTGGAGGTGGAGATCGCGGATCGGATCAAATTTCATGCGTCGGCTGGATCTTACAAAGGTCGCAAAGCCATCCAAATCGAACAAATACTGAATGCGGCGGACGAATGATCGGTGAAATTGTTATCCCTGCTCGATTGGCTTCGACGCGGTTGCCGGAAAAACTGTTGTTGAGTGAAACAGGCAAGACCGTGTTGGAACACACGTATCGAGCTTGCCAAAATGCGAAAAGGCCGCGGGGTATCACCGTAGCGGTGGACCATATTCGATTGTTGAATGCGGTTTTGGCCTTTGGTGGTCGAGCCCAAATGACGGATGTCAATGCGCAGAGCGGAACAGATCGAGTTGCCGAAATTGCCCGCGAGCGGGACGATGTCGACATTTTTATCAATGTGCAAGGTGACGAACCGGAGATCTCTGGCGAGTCGATCGACGCCGTGATGCAGCTGCTCGAGTCGGACCCTGCCGCCGATATCGCAACGCTCGGGACCCCCATTCGCCAGAGGCGGGACATCGAGGATCCAGCGTGCGTCAAAGTAGTTCGTCGACATGATGGAACCGCGTTGTATTTCAGTCGATCGGTTGTGCCTCATCCTCGAACATGGGACGATTCGCTGCTGGAACAGACGCCACCTAACTTTATCCAGCACTTGGGCATTTACGCTTACCGACGCGATTTTTTGTTGTCTCTGGACCAGTTTCCAGTAAGTCCGCTCGAGCAAATCGAGAAACTGGAGCAACTCCGGTTCTTGCAAGCGGGGTGTCGGATTGCCGTAGGTTTGGTCGATCGATCCCCTCGCGGGATCGATACGCGGGACGATTACGAGAGCTTTAAGTCCCGTTGTTTGGAAAAAACGGCCTGAAATTACCCGTCCGAGACGCTCTCCAGAGTTGTGTGGTTTCGCGTTGGTGAATACGATTTCTACCTCGGTGGTCGTAATTCCTCTGTTCAAGTAAGAAAACTATGTCATCAGCAACTCCTATTACCGTCGCTCATGGGGACGGCATTGGTCCCGAAATCATGGCTGCTACCCTCCAAATTTTGAAGGAGGCAGGCGCACGTCTCGACATACAGACCATCGAAATCGGTGAAAAACAATATCTCAAGGGGAACTTGGCCGGTATTGAGCCAGGTGCCTTTCAAAGTTTGCGCGAGACCAAGGTTTTTCTGAAAGCCCCGATCACGACTCCTCAAGGGGGCGGTTACAAGTCTCTTAACGTAACGACTCGCAAGGCGTTCGGATTGTATGCCAACATCCGGCCATGCCTCAGCTACGATCCTTACATTCGCACCAAGCATCCGAAAATGGACGTCGTGATCGTCCGGGAAAACGAAGAAGATCTCTACGCAGGGATCGAGCACCGTCAAACCATTGACGTGATGCAGTGCCTCAAATTGATCTCTCGTCCTGGTTGCGAAAAGATTGTGCGATACGCGTTTGAGTACGCGTTAGCTTATGGCCGTAAGAAGGTGACATGCTTCTCCAAAGACAACATCATGAAATTGACCGATGGTCTGTTTCACAAGGTCTTTGATGAGATCGCTGCCGAGTATCCAACGATTGAAAACGAACATTGGATTGTCGATATCGGTGCTGCAAAGTTGGCCGATACACCCGAGGCGTTTGACGTGATCGTCATGCCGAATCTCTACGGAGATATCTTGTCGGACGTAGCAGCTCAGATTGCTGGGTCTGTAGGGCTGGCGGGCAGTGCCAACATCGGCGATGGATGCGCTATGTTCGAAGCTATTCACGGTTCGGCACCGCGACGGGCTGGGCAAAACCTGGCAAACCCATCGGGCTTGTTCTTGGGTGCGGTTCAAATGTTGGTCCA
>CAIXME010000423.1 GCA_903920425.1 uncultured Pirellula sp.
CCAGCAGTCCAGGGGCCATCAGATCGCATTTCATAAGCCACTATCACTCCTGAATCGCAGCCACATATGCTGTTCGCACGAAAATGCTGACGTTGCCACTTAAGATCGCCCGATTGACGATCAACGCAAAACCATTGTCCAATCGCACAACTGGGTAGTAATTGCACATGGCCATACCACTGCGTAAGTTGCCTGTCACTAGTAAATCGCCAAGCTGGTTCCCGATCAATCATTTGGCCAATCCCAGATTGAGTTTCCCTGCAAGGGCATCATAGTAATAGTGCTTCATTAGCGTCTTCATGAGGGTAATTCCCTGCTGGGTTATCTTGCATCACCTGAGTCGATTGCCCGCTCTGGAATTGGTCTAAGCAAACGCTCGTTACCAAGTTGCACTTCAACTCGATGGCGAATGTAGTCGTCGGGATGTTGACGTGCGATTTGTATGACCCTTTGAACTGAGTCGTCACCTTGAATTTGCAATTTCAAGCTGGGAAGCATTTGACGGCGCACATCAATATCATCATTGTTAATGAACGTGTCAAAGAAAAGCTGTCGCTTCCTCGCCCATACATCCTTCAATTCAAGATATGCAGCCCGTGATTCCTCAGTTGCATACTCCAAAGTGTATTCAGGTGCATCGCCAACAAATTGAAGCGGCATATTTGCCCAATATAGTGCGACAACCGCTCCAGCGATTTCAATGTTGCTCCCATGCTCCACAATATCGAGCAGGAACCCGTTTACTCTTCGGTGTCCGAATGACGAAATGCAAGGAGCCACGAATCGCCGATTGAGATTGGGGTTCGGTTCGGTGATTGCAGTCCGCATGAACTCGTGAAAAAGCCGCTCTGTAACAGGGGTGTTTTCAAAAATTTTAGCCACAAACCACTTGAGAGTCTGATCGGAAAGACCGCTTACGAGCTTATCCCAATCTTCAAACGAATTAGTTGACAACCGCCTCCGAGCTAACTTAACGAGATCGTCGTAGTTTCCGCTTTGCCGAACTGCGTATGTATCAAAAAGTTCTTCCCAACTTACAACAGTCATAGGCTTGAGCTGAACCCTGTCCAATGGACAACTAGAGAAGGCTTAATGTTCAGATTGCGAGTTCCACAGAGAGGCATCAAAACTTGCGATCCAAGAATTGTACTATCAATTGCTGAGTTCCATCATGCGAGATGTTATCTCCTGGGAATAGGTCCAGGAATCCATGAATCGCTTTGGCGCACTCGCTTTCCCAATTCGCTCTCAGAGCCTCTACGCTCGCAACCTTCTTTGTTCGATAGAAATTTGCCCTGCAAGGCTCCGATGGGTCGAAAAATGGAAAACTGCTATCGGCTGTGAATTGTCGCCCAGTTACTGTCGGGATCAAGGTCCAGAGCTTTGTCCAAACCAGCAATCGCTTCGGAATACTTTTTCTCTTGCGAGTAAGCAAAGGCACGATTGGAGAGCATGGTGGCTACTGACTTCTTGAAGCGATCTACTTCTGGTGGATTCAATTCAACTGCCTTTTCCATTGCGGCAACTGCATCATCGAACTGTCGAAGGTGGAAATTGGCGTTTGCAAGTCGGTCCAATGACTTTGGATTGTCAGGTTCAAGTTCGACGGCTTTCTTGAAATCGTTTAGGCTATCCTTGTATGCCTCCAGATGGAAGTAGCACTCGCCACGCTTGACGTATGCGTGAGCTTTTGTCGAATCAAAACCAAATGCCGTTGAGTAGTGATTTGGCTGCAACTTCGTACTGGTGTTGATCGAAGTGCCTGTCACCAAGTTCCACGGCTTCATCGTAGCAGGATGGTGTTTCAATGGACTTCCAAAATCCCTGCACGGACTGTCCGTTGATTCCGGCTAGAGTCGAGATGGAATTCAGGACTTCCAAATCTCAGTCTTTAACGAAATCTAACCAGACAATTCTAAGACTTAGCTTTGATCGCATGGCGGACCAATCTTCGATCTTTGTCTCTCTCGCATTGAGAGTGGAATCGGTCAAAGGGGCACGTCTTTCGCACAGGAATTTGACGTAAGTGCATAAAAAAAGGACTTGCGATTGTTCGCAAGTCCTTAGGGAGTGGAGGCGGGGGGAATTGAACCCCCGTCCCGCGATACTTCCAGTCCGGCCTCTACATGTGTAGTCAACTAGTATTTGTCTCGCCCACCACGTTCGTTGTTGACCTCGGTGCGGTGCGCCAGCCTCGAGCTTTTTTAACACCAACTGTGCGAGACACGAGCTGATGCGGTCCGAAATTGCGACAGGTATTCCAGCGCCTCCGGCGGGCCCTGGGTACCTGAGCTGCCTAAACTAGGCTGCTAGTGCGAGGTTTTCCTCTGCAGTTACTTTTTTTAATCGGCTTTTTACGTGGCCAACCGATCAACCACGACATGCCACCAAAACTTTCAATTTATCCGGTCGATTCCAGATCGCCCCCGATTTGAACCTGTCCCGCCATCAATCGCTCGATCGCCAAACAAACTCATTTTTGAAGTTTTCGCTTCAAAACGTATTATCGCACCCATTCCCGTTCTGACTAGCCCCAATCCAAACGGTTCATGGCATCACGCCCTCTTCGCTGCCTTACATCCCATACCTAACGGCCAAGTCTCGCTCTCCTAATCCAGGATCGCGTGCTTGGCTCGAATCAACAATCGTTCCACCGGACTCAACGACTCCAACTCCGCAAACCGCTCGCGTATGATCGGTACATCGTCCGTAATGATATTCCTCACTCCATCGTCCACCAACTTGGGCACCAAACGCGAATCGTTAACCGTCCATGCATGTATCTCAATACTCTTGGATCGAGCCCTTGC
>CAIXME010000424.1 GCA_903920425.1 uncultured Pirellula sp.
CCAAGGACGTCTCGATGCGCTCAATGCTCGTTTCCGAAACCATACGCTCAAGCTTTTTGAAAAGCATGGCATGACCAACATCGCTTATTGGTCGGTCCGATCCGGCGAAGAAATCACGGCCGCGAAATTGTTGGAAGCCGTTTCGCCGATCGGTGGCGCTGCTGCTGAAATTAAGAGTGATTTGCCCGCCGCAGGAAATAGCCTCGTCTATTTCATCACGCACGCATCTCCTGAGGCTGCCCAAGAATCGTTCAAGAAATTCGGTGGCGATGAAGCTTGGTCAAAGGCACGCAAAGAATCCGAAGTTGCTGCCGGTGGATCCCTCACCGTGGACAAAGGCGTAAAGAGCTTGTTCCTGGCACCAACGGACTTCTCCCCATTGAAGTAGTTTCTGCGCAGCAGGTTGCACAATGCAATCTAGTCGGTTGTACCAGGCAATCGACTAGATAAAGTGACCAGGACGGCATGCTCATGGACACTCCAAATTTAGCCGCAGCTGGCAGCATGCCAGTGCGGCCGTCAGTAGAGTCTAGTGTTATGGGAGTTCACTGAAGCTAAACGGTCTCGAGCCCAACGGCGCGACGACATCAGACAACTGCTCCGCAAGCAGGGCTCATTTCGGATTCTTTTTCTCGAGCAATGCAGCCTCGTCGTTTCTTCCAAGCGACTTCAAAGCCTCGATCGATTTCGACATCGCTTTGCTCGCAAGGTGCTCCCGGTCTTGATGAAGTCTTGAAACGCGGAGCCATTCGGGAATGGCGAGCGCCGGCTGCCCGGCTTGAGCTAAGCGTTCGGCCAACAACATACTCGGGCCTGCTTGGAGAGGATGGAGAAGCTTGTCGCGTTCCGCGATCCATTTCGGGTACTTGTCAGAAAGCAGATCCGAGGGCGGGAGAGTTCGCCAAAGTTGAGCTTTAGCGTATGCCGCAATGATTGGTACCTTGGAAGAGCGTCCAAGCGTTTCAAGAGTCTCGACGGCTTCGGTTCTTTTTTTTCCAGACAATAGCCAACTAGCTCCTAGTAACTGGAGAGCTTCTTGTTCTTCGCCAATCCATTTTTCCGCGCTCCCTTGTAGTTTAAACATGTCAGCAGCGACGACATCGTCTCCCCAAGGAATGGGGATCGTGGACAAAAGCAAACAGGGCGGGTTGTCCTTTGCTAACGATGCAAACAGCAGTCCCGCGTCGTGCGTTTTCCCCAACGCAGAAGCGGCGTCCACCATTTCGGCCAAAATCAGTCGTTGTTGCCAACGCGGCAATCCGCTGGCGACTGCAGCGCGGCCGTTGCTCAGAACCGAAGGATAGTCTCGTTGGCAAAACGCTCGATGAACGTTTTTCCCAGCTTCGTTGCTCAGACTAGGCTCGATGCGAACAGCGTAATCGCCAACGATGGAAGTTTCTTTTTGAGCGTCGGGGCGGACCAAAACGACTTTCTGCTGATTCCACTCCAAAATAATCCCTCGATCGGAGATCAAATTGGGGGGCACCCATTGCGACAGACTCGTGTCGACGGGTTCAGCAAACCAGAGATGGCTATCGTCGCCAAACTTTTCCACGGCGAGTTGGCGAAGATCCTGCCCGAGCGATTTCGCTGACAAAAGCAAGAGAATCGCAAATCTGGCAAAATAGAACAGCCAGCCAAACGATCGGATCGTCAATTTCATAGTTCGGGGGCCGATAATGAGATGAACCTAAATTTTCACTGGTTTACGAATATAGTTTTCTCGATCACAATGTTCGACGCTTTTAACCTAACACGCGTCCCTCAATCTCGATATACCAGGTCGTATGGCTTCGCTCAAACTGATTCCCTATCCGCATCCGACGCTGAGGCATCGCTCGAAACCGATCGTGCGTGTAGACCAAGAACTCAAGGACATGATCGACGAAATGTTCGAGATCATGTACGAGTTTCGTGGTGTTGGCCTGGCTGCCAATCAAGTGAACTTGCCCATTCGTCTTTTTGTCGCTAACCCGAGCGGCGACAAAGAAGAGGGACCTGAGATGGTGTTTATCAATCCGGTCATCTCCAAAGGCAAGGGAACGGCTGACGCTGAAGAAGGATGCTTGTCATTGCCGGGAATCAACGCGCAAGTGAAACGGAACAAATCGCTCAATATCAATGCTTATTCTATGGATGGAACGGAGATCAACACCGAAGTCGACGGGTTCCTTGCTCGCATTATCCAGCACGAAGTCGATCACTTGGATGGTGTGCTGTTTATAGACCGGTTGTCAGACGAAATCCGTAGACCCATTTCGGACCAAATCGCCAAATTCGAAAACTCTTTCGAATCGCGTCGCAAATCGGGAGAGATTCCCAGCGACGAAGCACTCCGCGACCAAATCCTAGAGCTTGAGAAAAAGTACTGTTTGTAGCGAACTCAGAGCTTGCAGTTCAAAAGGAATTCAGCGTGTTCGAGCAATGCATCATCGTAATGCAAAGCGATAACACCTGATGTCTTGAGCTCATTGACCATGTGCAACTCTTCCGAGTAAGTCGTCTCTGCAATGCGTTTGATTTTGGAGCCTCGCTGACTCCAACTGAACACCACCATCGCGTAGATGAGCAATGGGATCAGCGACAATAAAACGCTGGTCATCAGCAATGCGGGGCTTGGGTGCGGAAACGTCTCCATGCTGGCATTGGCTCCGGATAGTGTCTCGTAGCTTGCCCATAGATACTGCTTGTAAATGGACACGATGGGACCTGCCAGCAAGAACCAGAAAATCGCGGTCCCTACTGCGCCAAACACTTGAAGTAGCCCCCAGCCTGCCTGATGACGATCGACAGCGGATTCAAATACATTGCGAGCCTGCGACTGCAACTCCTCGATCCCAGATAACCGAATTTCGGGCAAGGTTGCAGAATGCTTGGTTTCTTGTTCCGTTCCTCGCATGCGATGCACGGCTCGATGAAATTGCGATTGCACGGGCTCAAGCCGATCTTGCACTTGGCGGTTTAGTCGCTCGCGAATCCCTTCGTGCATCTCCCAACTGATTTTCCTGGACTGGTAGAGATTGCGAGCCCACGCGGCGAACGTACCGAAGATGGACGGAACGCTACCTGAGAGGGACAACAGCAAGCGATCCCATGCACCATGCGTTAGGCCCAGCACCGTCAGTACGGTGCGATAGGGAAACCAAATCATACTAGTGTCTGCGATCATCTGAGCCCGCATACGGCCTCGGACTGCCGATTGCAGAACCGATCGCGAACCGAGCACCGATTCGATCGTCTGTGCGGGTAGAGCATCCGCTTCGCGATGCAATCTGCGGACAGCAGTCGCGAGCTGCGGCAGTTGCGTGTCGATGAGCTGCCCAATTCGATGCCGTAGGCGGTTGGTTGCAGCGGAGAGACGATTGGCTCTGGTGGCCGCGATATCGTCCAAGGATTCCGAATTGAGCCGAGTCTGCAAATCCGTCGCGAAAGCCTGTCCTATCCTCTCTTCATTTCCATCTGCTTCAAAGTCAGGTACAACGATGGCGTTCAAAAACTTCGTCGTCGGGGCACTGGCCCTCATAGCATTGCAAAACGTTTCCATATCGATACGAAGATCGTCGCTCCAATGCGAGGGATCGCTCGATTGAGACGTTTGCCACTCAAGCCCAGCTTTACGACAATCTCGCAAGGGAACACATGTGACTACGGGGATACAGATTGCCCCCTCGGTAAAGTTCGCAAGCTGGCTAACAATGGAGCCACGCAATTGATCTCTTCGCACCACCAATAGTTTGATGGGCGACAGATTCAAAGCATCTTTGGCAATCTTGGCCGCCTGAAGATCATCGTCCGTTATGCCTGGGGTATCGAGGAGCATGTACGGACGGTTCAAGTCTAACATTGCCCCGGAACCACATGGGTGATACAGCTCGCATTTCGAGTCGATCGCGTCGGGAGCAACCGGACCGACCCAGTGCAGGTGCGTTGTCGCTTCGCTTGACAAGACACCGGTGGGCAGGGATTCCGCTACCCGTCGGTCGTGAATCAATTGACGTGCGATCCAGGTTTTCCCTTGGCCTTTGGCGCCGACGACCGCAATGCTGATCATGGGCACACCGCGCGATGACAAAATGGCATCGCACTGTGTCTGGTACTGGTCGCACCACTCTGATATTTGATGCGAAAGAAATTGCTGGCCCAACAGAGCGTCTGTCGCGAGGCGAATGCGTTGCACAAGCGTTTCGTGTTGGTTCATTAAGTCCTGCATCCTGATCGATTACGCTCCCGGGCCGCAACGTCCAGCCCGGGACCAAGTGCTCTCTACCGGTGCAAAGCGAATGTAACGTTGCTTTGCATCATGTCCAACAATTTGTTTTCGCAAAGCAATCCCTTGCGAAAAAGTCGACACTACTCCGAAAGGATGAGGTTCTTGAATTGCACCTTCATCGGAGGGCCAGCATGCAGTTGCAATGCAATAATGCCGGATTTGGATTGCTTGTCGGTTTGCTCGTCTTGAACTTCGGACATCAACGCACCGTTGATAAAGTGCTGCAGCACGTTGGCTTTAGCGACGATCTTGTACTTGTTCCATGCATCAACGTTGAACTTGCTAGTCAACGCTTCGACGTCCCCTGCGGAACCGACTCGAGATTTAGCCCCTGCGTTGTCAATTTTGATGATCTCACCGCGTTCAGCCAGGATACCTCGCCCGCGTTCTTCGTAGTTGATCCCCATGAAACGCTTTTGCGAATCGATGTCAGCTTGATAGCCACCAACAATAAACTTGTCCTTGTCAATCAGCTTGCTCCGATATTGGACCCCCGAGTTTCCACCGGTGATTTTGAACTCAAGGTTCAATACAAAGTCGCCAACTTCTTTTTCGTAAACAAGAAAGGTATTGTTGGCGATGGGTGCGCTCGCCAAACTTTCGCCGGTAATGGCACCATCTTCCACGCGCCAATTGGCTGGCAACCCTGACCACCCGCTCAGAGACTTGCCATCGAAAATACTTTTGCCTTCTTTGGCATCTTGGGCACTAGCGTCCGTGGAAAAAGACACCAAGCAGACCAAACTGCAGGCAGCGACAAATCGGAGGGATTGGATAAAACACTTCATGGCGGGGCTCCTCGGAGGTTACTCTTGAAGGGGAGTTAAAGTTAATCGGACTTTCGTTGCACGATCATCCGATACGGAAAGGACTTTGGCTGTTACGCCTGGAAATTCAATAATATCACCGGCGGCGAGCAAACGCTCCACTTTATTGATGAGCAAACCAGACATGGTATCCACGTCAGCTTCTTCGAATCGAATACCAAGCCGGTTTTCAACATTGAGCACTTGGGTAGACCCCAGGATAACAAAGCTATCTGGGCCATCAGGCACGATCTCAGGTTCTTCCACGTCAAATTCGTCGGCGACTTCGCCAATGATTTCTTCGAGAACATTCTCGAGCGTGACGATACCGATGATCATGCCGTACTCATCGACCACAAAAGCCATATGCTGATGGGTACCTTGAAAATGCCTGAGCAGCTTGCTGATAGGCATGTTCTCTGGAACTTTTTTCGGTGGTCGCGCCAACGCCTTCCAGTCGAACCCATCGTGGATGGTTTGTCCTGAAATATCTTTGACGTGCAGCACCCCAACCACTTCATCCATCGATCCGTCGCAGATCGGGTAGCGAGTGTGTTGGGTTCGGTGAATCATGGATAAGGTCACGTCCGTGGGCTCGTTGATATCAATAAAGTCCACATCGGTTCGGGCCAACATAATACGCCTGCAGACCAAGTCATCGAACTCGAATACGGCATTGATCAAGCTATGTTCGCTGCGTGTTAAATTCCCATGCACATGCGCTTCGCGTAGCAGAGCGCGAATCTCTTCTTCCGAATAAGGAATCGAACTTTTGGTGGTTTCACCTGTCCCCATCAGTCTCAGCAACCACGTGGTGGACAAGTTGAGCGTCTGCATGAGCGGGTAACTAATCACAAAGAAGATCTGCAATGGTACCGCGCACGCGAGCAACATCGACTCGGGCTTGCGAATCGCAAAAATCTTGGGAGCTTGCTCACCGATGACCAAATGCAATGCGGTCACAAACGTAAACGAGATTGCAAACGCGACCGCATGAACCACTGCCGCAGATTGGATCTGAAGCGATTGCAGAATCGGTTCGACTAATTTGGCAAAGGCGGGCTCGCCGATCGTTCCGAGAGCGAGCGAAGCCATCGTGATACCGAGCTGGCAGGCCGATAGAGACTGTTCAAGGCGTTGAGCTAGCCACCGCGCGGTGCGACTAAACAATTTGCGGTTCAGCACCATCTGTTCGATGCGTCCCAATCGCACTTTTACGAGTGCGAACTCGGCAGCGACGAAGAACCCGTTGACAGCAACCAGGAGCAGAGCAATCAGGATCCTAAAAAGATCCGGAAACCAATCAGGCATTAGAAAGAAACGTTAACCTCAGCGCATTCGAATACACGATCTATCGCCGCACCCGCGACGACATCCTCGATGCTAATAGTGTACCCCATCTTGGTCGCCGAGTGGGACGGCCAAAAAATACCTCCCGTTTTTTTCGAATTTGCCTAGATTTGCGAGGCGATATGTTTCGTGAATTCGGGGCGATGGCGCCGGGCGATTCACCGGAACTTTCACAAGTTCCGCTACCCGCATTCGTCGCGCGATTCACCGGAACTTTCACAAGTTCCGCTACCAGCATGGTATGATTATGCCCTCACTATTCCTGCCACCACACCTTCAGATCCCACCATGAAACGCTTTGCTTTTGCTGTTCTTTGCGGCTTTTTTACGTTTTCTAGTTCGCATTTGCTTGGGCAACAAGTCGGCACGCCTCGCACTTTCTTTGC
>CAIXME010000425.1 GCA_903920425.1 uncultured Pirellula sp.
ACTCGACGCTCTTCAGATCGTGCTCGAAAAGAAAGCCAAACCCGAGGATGCTCTCAAGGACATTCAAAGACTTTTACCTGAAGGATTGAAAGCGCGTGAACCGACCATGCGCAGCCAAGTCGCCGGTGAAAGTACGGTCGCCATGCAGCAGGGCCTACGGCTAGCGACCGCGTTTTCGCTATTGATCTCAGCGTTCATCATTTACAACACGTTTCAAATGAACGTTGGAGAGCGGCGCCGTCAGTTGGGTATTCTGCGATCGATGGGTGCAACGCAAAAGCAATTGCTTTGGATGATCGTTCGCGAAGGACTATGGCTCGGAATAATCGGGACGGTGCTTGGTTGCGTCATTGGTCACTTTGGTGCCTCGATACTTCGCAATTCCACTGCACAGCTACTCCAAATCGATATACCGCCAAGCCCCTGGTCACCCTGGCCTTATTTGATCGCGGCATGCTGTGGGGTGTTGGTCGCCACTTTGGGTGCGTTCTTTCCTGCGTTGCGAGCATCCCGGTTGTCCCCATCCGAAGCGATGCGGGTCGTCGCCAAGGGAGAATTCGGAACATCGCGAGTCGGTTGGCTCGTTTTCGGCGGAACGCTTATTACTCTCGGTTTATCCATTCAGTTCCTTTCCATCCGTGGCTTCATCGACGTCAGTCACGCTGTCCCTGGTGCGATGCTTATGAAAGTCGGCATCGTGTTTCTCTTGCCAGCCGTGCTTTCCGAACTCACCGCCTGGGTGGCGTGGATGCTCAGTTTCTTTTTGCGCACCGAAGGGATGCTGGCTCGGCGACAGATCCTCAGACACCGAGGTCGCTCTGCATTGACCATCGGCATTGTGTTTATGGCCATGGGTACCGGCTTGGGAATGGCCAGCACTATCTTGGACAACATTCGCAATGTCGAAGGCTGGTACCAACGCGCGATCATCGGCGATTTTTTTATCCGCGCAGCGATGCCCGATATGAACAGTGGGCAATCAGCAGACATGCCCGATGGACTCTCTGAAAAAGTTGTCGATATTCCAGGCGTTGCTTTAGTGGACATGCTCCGATTCGTGCGAGCCCATAGCAACGAAAACTCCGTCGTGGTCGTTGTTCGAAAGTTCAATTCCAACACGCAAGATTACTTTGATCTAGTCGAAGGAACTGACGAGGACGTCATCTCACGAGTCCGAAACGGACAAGTCGTGTTAGGCTCGGTGCTTTCACAACGCCTCAATCTTCACGCTGGAGACACCATTCCTCTTGAGACCAATGAAGGCTCGACAACACTCAAGGTTGCTGGGGTCACGAACGAGTATATCGCTGGTGGTCTTACGTTGTATCTAGAGGCAGAATACGCAAAGAAGCTGCTCAACGTCGATGGCACCGATGTGATCGTTGTCAAAGCCAAGCCCGAATCCCTATCGTCGGTCGAGAAACAATTGCGACAGTTGTGCGATGAGAATGGAATGATGTTCCAGTCGTATGTTGACTTGGTTAAGGTCATTCGCGACACGCTCAATGGAGTAGTTGGAGGACTTTGGGCGGTATTGGCGCTCGGTTCGATCATCGCCGCATTCGGCTTGATCAATACACTCGCCATGAACATCTTGGAGCAAACCCGCGAGATAGGCATGCTGCGAGTCGTCGCCATGACTCGATCGCAGATTCGCAAAATGATTCTCGCACAAGCATTGATTATGGGTCTGATCGGTATCGTGCCGGGGATACTAACGGGCATTTGGATCGCCTTTACGATTAATTTGTCCACGATGCCCGTAACCGGCCATGATGTCAAATTCCAGATCTATCCATGGCTAATGCTGGGAGCGCCCCTATTCGAGCTAGTCATCGTCGTGGTGGCAGCCATGATCCCTGCAGAGCGAGCTGCACGGTTAAACGTGTCGAGCGCATTGCAATACGAGTAGGCTTTCTCTGTCTTGGCGGAACCAGCCGTTTCTTAACCGCCACCCATCATCGCCCACGTGTCCTGGCCAACAACCACGGGGCTTGCAGAACGTTCCGACGATTCGGAACCCTCGGCCTGCTGCCGCGAAGTGCGCCCGACCAATTCATCGCGATAGACTTGGCTAACCCCCATGGCCATCATCAAGATTGTATTCTCGATCGATGAAAAGCTGACTTCATGGAAAGCCATCTGGATCGCATGCACAGCAACCACGCAAAAGGTGAAAACCGAAGCACTGCGCGCGTAGGGAGAAGCAAAGGGATGCATCCAAACGACCCACGCATTGCGTATCAAACTGATAGCCGCAATCATGTACAGCAAAGCTCCAACCAACCCCAAATCCACGACTAAACTCAGGTAGGAATTGTGGTGCACGTATCCCCGAATGGACTCTAATCGAATCGAAGTAGTACGGTCATCAAGATAATAGCGACTGTATACCTGAAATTGATTGAAACCAAACCCCGTGATCGGCGAGTCTTTGAACATCTGCAATGAAACATAAGCGAATGCTCCACGCATCCTGGTACTCTCCAGCGTCTCAGCCTCAGAGTACTCTCGTTTGAATGCGACAAGACTTGGACCGATCAACAAAGCAAAAACTAGCCCAAAGACGAAAAGCGATCCAAGCACCGCCGTACGAACTTTTCCTTGCAGCATGGTCGACAGCAAAATGATCACGATCGCAAGAGCACCCATCCATATGCTTCGCGTGTAAGTTAACAAGATACCTAACATCAATAATGGCGTTACCAAGGCGGCCAGCATCCATGCCCAGCGTTGCCTCGAACAAATCCAAACGGGAAACAACCAGACAGCCGCTAGGCACGCCAACAAACACATGCCCAATCGAACCGACTGCAGCATCGGTCCACGAGCTCGACCAAAGTGAATTCCCAAGTTGGGGTCGCTGATGAATTTTGGGAAAACCAATGACCATTGCTTCGTTATCTCGAGAACTGCCGTCACGCTCAGGTAAAGTCCGAACAGAAGCAAAACTCCGACAGCCAGCCATATGGCCCGAGGTGTCATATCGGAATGCCGAATCAATACATACAAGAAGGCAGGTACAAGATATCCGTTGATCAAGTGAAGGATCGTGGACGGTTGCCCCGGTATCTCTTTACCAAACGGGGTTGCCAGAGTCCTCACGACCAACCATGCGAGAAACAACATCATCCAGATATCGGAGCCGGTGAAGCCACGTATTCGGGAACGACCATTCCATGCGTCATAGGCAAACTGCCCCAATAGCGCGACCAGCCAAACTCGGTCCACCGTTAAGGACAACCCACCCACTTTTACAGATAAATACTCGGGTGGAAAAACACTCGTCGCAATTAGAAAGATAGCGGTTCCGGTCAGTACATCATGATAGCGCACGACAGCAATCGCCCAAACGATAGCTGCCAGCCCCATTAGGATGTAAACCAATTCCACAGCAACCTCTAGGAATTACAGAGCGAAAACAAGGACCATTTCCAAACCTGGATTCATATCGGATCCGCTCCTCCCCCCCGATGAACATCCTATGTAAATACACAATGCACCGGCAAAACGCTTGTCGTATTACGAATCTCGACGCCGCCAAAGCCCCTACATTCGGCAAAGCCAGCACGATCCCGCCAAGCACTAGATATTCCCAATGCAATCGGAGGCAACTCCTCGGACGGACCCATATTGAAAAGCAATCTTTTCGAAACGCGTCCAATTCCACATTGCACCTGCCAGGCAGCACACTAATGCCCTCACTAAAACGTGAACTTGCTCTTTCGCTCTATCGCTGGGCGACCGGGCGAACCCGTTCTCACCTGATCCGCTCGTTTGAAACGCTCGGCACATTCCCCGCATGCGTTCTTTTCTATCATCGGGTGGCATCGCATACTTGGAATGATTGGTCCATCCCGAATGCCAACTTTGAACAGCACATGGATTGGATCATCCAAAACGCCAAACCGGCGTCCTTGGATACCATTCGAGAATCACAATTGCTGGGCAGCCGCAAAGAACGCTTGGTCGGTGTCACCTTCGACGATGCCTACGGAGAAAACTGTGAATTCGCGATCCCTACGATCTTGGAGCGGAAGATCCCTGCAACCTATTTCGTGACAACACATTACGTCGAAAGCGGCAGCCCATTCCCGCATGATTTGGCTCGTGGCACGCCGCTGCGTCCGAACACCATCGCTGAAATTCGAACGATGGCGGAGCAAGGAATCCAAATCGGAGCCCATTCGCACACCCACCCAGACTTTGGCAAGCCCATGTCAGAATCGCAATTGCGCACCGAAATTGTCGATGTGCGCAAAAAGCTCCAAGACTGGACAGGCCAACCGATCGAGTATTTCGCCTTTCCCTATGGGTGCAAGCAGAACATTAGCCAAGAAGCGATCGATACCGTTTTTGAGGCGGGATACAAATGCTTTGTTAGCGCCGCTGGCGGCGTGAACTGGGCAGGCAAAGACGCCGATCATTTGCAGCGGATGCATGGTGACCCTGGCATGGCAGCTTTTACCAATTGGCTTACCTTTGACCCTCGAAAAATCTACAAAGCCAGCCCCATCCAGTACACCCGCAAATCGAGCGACGCTCGTTACGCTTCGGACTCACAGCCCGCCACGGAACTCCCTGTTCCTACCGAACTAGCGAAAGCCCTAGTTTAAGTTCGGCGCACAAACTTGTTTTTGAAAGCAACCCGCATGATCTCTTGTCTCAACGATGCGATCCGAAACGAGCGTGCCGCCCAAATGCACCCTCCATTGGATTTGACACCCAACCCACAGAGACCGCTCAAGACCCTATTTGTGATCACGAGCATGCCTGTCGGGGGCGCCGAAACACTGCTTGTCAATTTGCTACGAAGATTCCGAGCTTCGCACATCGTACCGTCCGTTGCATGCCTAAAAGAAAAAGGGCCCCTGGGCGAGCAACTCGCCACAGAGTTCCGTGTCACCGATCATTGGCTATCGAGCAAGTACGACGTCGCCGTGTTACCTCGTTTGTCTAATCATATGCGGCGCGAACAAATCGACGCAGTGATCAGCGTCGGAGCAGGAGACAAAATGTTCTGGGGACGCTTGGCCGCGCGAGTCGCCTCCGTTCCAGTGATTTGTAGCGCACTCCATTCCACGGGCTGGCCAGACGGTGTTGGTCGGCTTAACCGTTTTCTGACTCCGATTACCGACGCGTTTATCGCTGTCGCGAAGCCCCATGGGCAGTTTCTTGTCGAC
>CAIXME010000426.1 GCA_903920425.1 uncultured Pirellula sp.
GGACGGTGAATTGTTGGTATGCGTATGTCCCGAAATGCCTGTATTCGAGTTCAACACGTTCGACGGGCAGATGCAGCTCAATAATCCCGAATGGATCGTAGATGATCCGGTGGTGAATCAATGGGAGCGAGGTAAGCAAGTTCGCTTCGCTGAGGGACTCACTTACGAAAATGCGAGCGAGATCAATCTGGCCAGCGACAATCCTCTCTCGCTCGAAGATGTAGGTGCGAGATTTGGCATCAAGGAATTACCGCCAGAAATTCAGTCCAACAAAACGCAACAGTTCGTCGAATGGCTAGGCCGTCAGGGCTGGTTTTCGATGTTGTTGTTTTTGGTGGGTATCGTTTGCTTGAGCGCCGAACTCAGCACGCCCGGCGTAACGCTGCCTGGCATATTGGCAGCCATTTGCTTTGGGCTCTTTTTCTGGATCCACCTTTTTCAAGGGACGGTCGAGTGGCTTGAGGTGTTATTGATCTTGGGTGGTGCGTTGTGCCTCGCGATGGAGCTTTTCGTATTGCCTGGCTTTGGAGTTTTTGGTGTAACCGGATTGGTGTTGTTGGCCGTTGGCTTGCTTCTTGCCGGCCAAACCTTTGTCATTCCTACGAACCGATACCAGTGGGAGAGAACCTCCCAATCGATAGGTCAATTGGGACTGCTCGTGGTATCTCTATTTGCTGCGGCCGTCATATTCAGAAAGCAGCTTGCAAACTTGCCCATGATACGATGGTTTGCTTTGCAGCCGCCAAAAATGGACCGAGAGCTCCTAGAGAAAGAGCAACTCGAAGAGGGGCTTCGATCGCTGATTGGTTGGTATGGAACAACGGTCTCGCGATGCAATCCATCGGGTAAAGCGATGATTGGCGACCGGATATACAGCGTGGTCAGTTCTACAACTTGGCTTGATGAAGATACCGAAGTTGAAGTGGAGAGCGTTCACGAAAACGCGCTGGTCGTCAAGCCAAGGGTAAGCTAACGATTGCACGGCATGTCATGAGAGAACCAGGGGCAGCATGCGACGCTTCTCGCGCGTCGCGGTCCGGTCGTGGATGTGCTCTGGATTGAACGTAATCGATCTTGTTACGGCTTAGGTTGCACGTAGGAGCGTTTTCGCTCGTACAATTTGCTCCGCATAATCAACTCATTGCGAAGACTTGGATCGGTGGTCGATCGCAGGGCTTCGGCAACACTGCGTTGCGCGGAGGCGAAATCACCTGAGGCTGCTTGTGCTGCCGCGAGCACATCGAGCGTTTGAGCAGAGGCAACACCAGAAGCCAGTTGAACAGCCTTTTGTGCCGTCGACAACGCGCTTTTGCCGTTGCGATAGAAGTCATCTGGACATGTTGCCATCATCCAAGCCGCATTCTGTAGGACGCGAGCATTTTGACCGTCAAGTTGCATGGCCTGTTGATATGCGGTTGCTGCTTCTTTCCATTTGCCAAGGGCTTGGCAGGTATCCGCATATTCGGTGAGGGCGTCGACCGATTGAGGGGATAACTGAGTCGCCTTTGCGTAATCAGCCAAAGCTTCTTCGGTTTTGCCGGTTGCATAGAGAGCATGAGCACGACCACTGAATGCGGCCGAGTCTTCTGGCTTTAGTTCGATTACTTTGTTGTAGTCAGCTATCGAATCTTTGAAATTCCCGGCTCTGAATAGCAGCTCACCCCGATTGAAATAGGCATCGGGGAAGTCTGGTTTGAGAGCGACGACCCGATTGAATCCTTGGATTGCCGCGGCATTGTCCCCTTGCAACGCGCGATGGATTGCCAAGTTGTGGTGGGCTCGCCATCGAGTTCCATCCAGCTGGATCGCTGTTTCGAAATCTTGCAGAGCGAGCGAGTCCAGTTCGGCAGCTTTGTCCAGTTCCTGGAGGCGAACCATCTCACCCGCTTGGTCGCTTCGCGCTTCGCCGCGACGGTTTGCAGCCCAGCTCATGAGCGTTCTCGCGTACTGTCGATCCTCAGGAGAACGTGTGCGATCACCACTGACGTTGCGACAATGGTCGTAAATCATGGAGTAATCAGCAACCGATTCGGCATGGTCGGTTTTTCGATAGAGGTTTTGCAGGTCTGGGGAGACGGCAACCAAGTCGCCTGCTTGAGAGCGTTGATCGTACTGCCAGGCACAAGCCGATCCTGAAGTCATTGCCAACAATAGCAAGCCGAACATGGGGCTGTTCTTACGGAGCGTGTTGGAGGATGGCGACATTTTGCTTTCCATCTAGGTAGGTATTGCTAATTCTTTTGAGCCGAGGCCGCAATTGTGGTTACTTGTAAAACAGATCGCAATAGAGATATCAGGCTAGTTTCTGCGTGTAATTGTGGTTTAATCAAGCAAAATTCCTCCGCCGAACCTATTCTCCCTGTGGAAATCGAATGAACGTTAGCGACTCGGTAGTGCGAACACTGCACCAACTTCTTCTCCAAATCGCGGATATCAAGAGCCAAATTGAACGAGGCCCCCGACAAATCAAGGCGGCCCAACTCCAAGTCGATACATCCAAGGATTTTCTTCAAAAATGCAGGGATTCCATCAAACAAAAGAAGATGGAAGCAGACCGCAAGCAGCTGCAGCTGCGAGAACGCGAAGGAAAGATCCACGATTGGGAAGGCAAAATGAATTCGGCCACCAACAATCGCGAGTTCCAAGCCATCAAGGAACAGATTGCCGCCGATACACAGGCCAATAATGTTCTCTCCGATGAAATTTTGGAAACCCTCGAAGAAATTGATGCACTACAGATTGCTAGCAAGGATGCCGAGGAAAAGCTAAAGATCGTCGAAGCGGACAAAGTGAAGGTGGACAGTGCCGTCGCGGAGCGATTGGCAACCCTGCATCGAGAATTGGCCAGAGTCGAGGGGAATTTGGCTGCGGAAGAAACAGCGCTACCCGCTGATTTTCTAGTCGATTACAAGCGTTTGGTAACCAACCGTGCGGAAGACGCGATGGCTGCTTTGGATGACGTTTCTTGTGGCGGCTGTTATACCGGTCTGACACCCCGAATCCTCGACAAACTTCGGATGGGGCAGCCCTTTCTTTGCTCCAGTTGCGGACGACTCCTCTACCGACCAGAAAAATAAGAGATTCGCGACGCTTTCAGTCCGCTTCGCTTGGGAATACAACGTCGGAACGTTGGGTAAAAGTAGAACCTTGGCTGATAGCAACCGTGTAGAAGACGTGGTTTTGGAGCCATCCTTTGCACCCTAGCCTGTATTCCAGAACCTTTCAGTGATCCCTTGGTTTAAACCGCTGCAAGGTTGCGGGGATCTCCGGGTGGAATCGATGCTTGGGTTAGCCTATGACAAAGCGCCTTGGCTTTTGTATACTTTGCCCGCTTGGTTTCGACTCCTTTCCAATCCAACATATTTTCCCCCACAGCCCCACCCACATTACAGTAGAGCGACATGAAAGCGATAGCCGTACGACCTGGTACTCCCAATAGCGTTCACGAACGAGATATCCCAATGCCCTCGATCGACAAGATTCCCGACGGAAAAGGGATCTTGGTCAAGGTTTTGAAGGTGGGTGTGGATGCAACGGACCGTGAAATCAACGATGCACTTTATGGGAATGCACCTCCTGGCGATGACTATTTGGTTTTAGGGCACGAGTCCTTTGGGGTCGTCAAAGAAGTTGGTCCCAACGTTCGCAACATTAAAGTCGGGGATTACGTTACGGCAACGGTTCGTCGCCCCGGGGGATCGATCTATGACAAGATCGGGACCTACGACATGACGAGCGAAGAAACGTACTACGAGCGGGGAATCAATCTCCTGCACGGGTACCTGACCGAGTACTTTGTGGACCACGAAGACTACATCGTGCGTGTTCCGAAAGGACTCAAAAATCTGCACGTGTTGATGGAGCCGATGAGCTGTGCAGCCAAGGCCATTCATCAAGCGTTCGAAGCCCAACGACGCATGAAGGTATGGAACCCAAAGCGAGCATTTGTTCTCGGGGCTGGACAAATTGGTTTGCTCTCCACGCTCATTCTTCGTCTGAAGGGCATCGAAGTGTTCAC
>CAIXME010000427.1 GCA_903920425.1 uncultured Pirellula sp.
ACCACGAAGGGCACGAAGGACACGAAGAGGGAATACGTAGCTATTTTCGATCGTGTGATCGACTAAGTAATTCAAAAAGCAAAAATCGATCTCTTCGCTCTTTGTTTTCCTTCGCGCTCTTCGTGTTCTTCGTGGTAGAAAAGTAATCTTCTTGGTGGTTGGATGAGACGAATCGAATTCGGATCCGAGAGATTACCACGAAGAGTCGTCAGCATAGGGCATGCTACGACGTGCTTAGTTCGCCGGGGATGCGGCGACTGCGTTGCTCGACGTCCATTGGTTAGGTATGTTCAATCGATCGACGGATCCTCGTCCGAACCGCCATGTCATACCTCCACCGATCCAATAACTTGCGATCGATGTGGAAGTGGCATCTCCAAGCTGCTCGCTGCTGCGAAACATCCCGCCCGCCATCAAATCCAAATCGATGCCGGGCAAGAAGTCTTGAATACCCACGCCACCAGATATGCGGTGCTGCGATGTCACCGCTAGCAGACCTTGGGTGTATCGAATAGCACGAATCCCACCCGGTTCAACCACGTTACCAATGCTTGGTCCAGGTGTTTGATTGATTGGATTGTCTGCCCAAACATAACCCGATCGGAATCGATATTTGCCAACGGATAGTTGACTACCAAACTGCGTTACAAATTGATTGTTATAAATGGCACCAAACGTGTCAGCATTTTCCCACAGCTTGTAAAGCAAATCGACCCCAAGCAACAGTTTGCCATCCATCAATGAGGTATTAGCAAGACCAAGCCCGAGATTCTCTGGCAAATCCAGCGCGACATCGAAAGGGATCTGATTCGGTCCGGGATTAACGACGAACCCGTTTTGGAAACTAAAATCTTGTTTGGTTTGATAGTAGCCACCAACTGTATTGCAATCGTTGAGCTTGTAGTTGGTGCCAATCGTACCGCGCAGTGCGTAGTCCATCACCATACTGCTAGCACCGACAAATGGACTATCGTAAATCCCGATTCCAATTGCGGCCGAAGTTCCAACGGACCAGTTCTCGGTAAGGTCAACACCAAGTGAGACGGGTAAGGAGAAGATGAACATACCCGTGCTGGTCCCGCGGCTCTCCGGTACTTGTGTATAGTTTACTAAGGCTCCGCTCGTTGTTACGAATCCAACACCCATCGTCGCAGGCAGACCAAGCTCGCTGAGATCCTGCGAAACACCGATGTTGGCCACGGAAGAACCGGGCGCTGAGGACTTCGCAGAAAAGGGCTCAACCAATGGTGGCCCCACAAACGGAATATTGCCCGTCTGAGTTTGACGCACGGTTGCTTCTGCCCACGCGCCACTAAAAGTAAACTGGGTCCCGCGAAATTGAGTGAGTGACGCTGGGTTGCCATTGATTCCAGATAGGAAATCTTGTGGGCGGGCGATGCTCACGCCGCCCATCGCACCAGATGCTGGCATCAAGGTGTTATGCAGTTCAACACCAAAGGTTTGAGCTTCCGCAGTGCTCGTCCCTGACATGATAGATCCCGCAGTTATAGCGCCCGCGACAAAAACATCTCGCAAGCAGAATTTTGTGGAGCGGGATCTCATCGTAACATCCTTGTTTCAGAATCAGATCAATCTTTCAACTACTTCATGTCTAAACTATCAGACCTTAATTCGGCTGAATTGGCTTAAAGAACCACTCTGATTCCAAACGTCCACAAAACTTGCAGCAATTAACAAGTCAAACCGAAGCCCGGCAATGATAGCTATAGCATCAGAAGCTGAATTCGCTACAGGGAGACGAACAAGTCTAGTATGTGTAAGAATGGGTTGTTCGACGGGGCGGGAGCCCCGCCTTTTACTCGGTTGGTTGCGTTAGTTCTTGAGGCTAATTTCTAGTCGAGTTTGTTCATGCTCAAAATCAAAGAACCTAAAATTTGACGGCCGAAAGAGAGTCTTGCTAGCGTTTGATTCGGCATTCAATTGTTTCACGACACGATCGGTTACGAACCAACGGGACTCGGTGGCCTTAAGTTCACCGAGAGCCTGTTGATGCTGTTCGTAATCGACGGCAGCCGCGTCCGATTGATCCTTCATCTCCTTGACCTTGCTTTCGATCTCAACCTGTTTCGCTACCTTGTCTTGCTTTAACTTATTCCTTCGGTCTGCTTCGCGTTGTTCCCAATCTTTGAGCCGCATCGGAAACTGTCGTAGGTCGTCTTGATACTGCGTTAGACGTTGACGGTAGGTGTTCATTTCGTTGTTGTATCGTTGCCGATCGTTTTCTGTTTTTTCGCGATCAATCTCTTGAAGCCCCGTCTTGGCATCCCGTTGTCTGTAGAAGGTTTCAGGCGATCGGGGGCGCGGCGGTTCGACCGGTGGCAGAGGGCGGTTTGGCAAAACGTTATCCCATTGCGATTCGATAGCAGCTAATTCCATCAAGAGCTTTCGACGCTCTGCCTCGAGCCGTTTCTTGGTCTTTCCATTTTCATCGACAGTCATTTTCAGGTCCGCAACTTTGGATGTCAAAGAGTCCAACTCCGACCGAAGCGTCTTGAGCGAGTCAGTAGGATTCCCGTTCGCCTCCTTGATCTCGCTCCATACCCTTTGGAAATCGGAGCCCCAAGAATTCGCAGCCTCCTTTTTGTCTTGATACTCCACGAGAGACGACTTGGACTCAATTTCCATCAAGGGTGCAACCGCTTGTTTTGCGATCTCCAACGCCACGCACGATTCCTCCCCTGCGCATTCGATCATCCCCATCGCTTCTCCCAAAAATGCACAAACATCTTTGCGCTCGTTGTTGCCGAGGTTCTTAGCAACTGCGATCGTGGCAAGCCGTTGGAATTGAGCCTCGCTGGTCTTCGCCGAATTGGACTCCATCAGCAACCAGAGCTTCAAACGCTCGTGGCCCAGTTTTATGGATGCCGACGCCGATTTTAGATTGGCTGTTTGTGTCGCCAACAATTTCCATGCTTCGGAGTATCGTTCTTGTCGAACAAGTACGAAAGCGTACGCTTGCGCGGCTACGATCTTGAACTTCGAATCCTCGGGCACGTTCGCATAAAGCGACTCCGCTTTCTCCCATTCCGTCGAATCCTCGGTATCAATCAGACGAACAAGTGCTTTGCACTCCTGCATTTCGTCGACCATACGTCCCTGTGTCAGTCGACATGGAAAAACCATTAATGCAAACACAAACAGGGTCACAAAGACAAGAGAGACTTTCATCGACGGTCCGCCATTCTCAAACAACATTTTTAGGACTACCTGCCCGCGTATTTTCAGAATCCATTGACGAAACACGATACTAAATTTAGTCGTTGCTCGTCGCTTGCGTCAAACGAAAGCAAAAAATAGAGAACTCTGCGAAGCTGACAGGCAAAAACAAACAAGGCCCCCGCGACGTCGCAGTCCCGCTTCGAAGCCAACCTCGAAGGAGTTCCAGGCCGTTACCAGCAGTGAAGGATGCCGTTTGAAATCTGCGTTTCCATGATTGCATGTTTGCAGTCACGATTGCGAGCCATGCATGGATCAAGAAAAGCCATATCAACCAAGCTTGATGCCATCAATCTTGGAGTAGTTTTCCCCGAGCACTGGGTCGGCGGGTTGACCAAGCCATTCTTCGATGACAGTCGCATAAAGGCTGCGAAAATCGATTTTGAATTTCAAATCGCCGTCATCGAGATCACTTAAACTCGGTTGTTCGCCATAGAATGGCTTGCCAAAATGGGGGCCGGACAGAAACGCTGGAGCTGCTGCACCGTGGTCGGTGCCTTGACTTGCGTTCTCGCTCACCCGTCGGCCGAACTCGCTAAATGTCATCACAAGTGCCCGGTCGCCTTGCCCCGCTTGATCAAGTCGACGGTGGAATGCGCTGAGAGCTTCTGACCATTGCTTGAGCAAGCCTGCGTGTGCGACCGCTTGATTGGCATGCGTATCGAACCCGTCCAAGGTAACGTAATAGACTTTTGTATTTAATCCGGCCAGGATTAGACGCGAGATCACTTTTAGCTTTTCACCGAGTTGGCTATCTGGAAAATCGCCAGCGCTATCGGACGTAGCAAGCGCCTTTTCAAGTCGATCGCTGGCTTGCATGGCCGCAGTGGTGCTAGCTGAGACAAAATCCAGCAGCCCAGCTCCATCCGCCTCTCGCTCCGACGCGCCCCCCGATTCCATGTTTCCTTGCTTCGCGGCGCCCGGTTCACTGCTTGTTCCATTATCTGCTTCACGCATGGAATCGGTCTTCCCTTTCCACCGGAATTGGTCGACCGTTGCGATCGATGGGGTCTGTATCCCTCGCCCTACCAAAGCCAACGGCATCGGCTCGCCACCTAAGTGCAACCCCATGGAATCGACTCGATCCCCAGTCATAGCATGCGAAAAGAGCCGCCCAAGCCACCCGTCGCTTCCTCGCGACTCTTTGCGTTGGCACGAATGCCAAATGTCCATCGATTCAAAGTGAGATCGATTCGGATTGGCATAGCCCACTCCGTGAATGGTTGCAAACTTTTGGTCTTCGATCAATTTAGCGATCCCGCGCATGGATGGATGCAAACCAACGGATCCATCCAAGGTAATCACGTCACTCTTGGGGATCGCCAGTTTTGGTCTCGCTTTGAGATAGCGTTCATCGGCATAAGGCACGATGGTATTCAAACCGTCATTTCCTCCCGACAGTTGGATTACGATCAATATGCGATCTTTTTGCTTTTCATCCGTCAAGCGTGCTGCGAGCGAGCGGACCCACCCGTCGGGGACAGCCGTGCCAATAGCGAGAGCCGATGCGGAGAGGATGGATGATCTATTGAAAGCTCTTCGATTGATTGAGTTCGTCATTATGTTCGATTGCGTGGGATGCGTTGCATCCAATGGGTAGGACTCTGACTACATTTACGACAGGTGAATTCGAGGCAAACCGGCGAGATGGCTCAGCGTCGCCAACCCCCACTTGTCTGACGATTCTTTGGAAACGGCGGCAGAAACCTTGGCAAGCTCCGGCGCACTCAATTGTTCAGCAATAAACAGATCGGAAAACCATGCCATCAATTGTTGCGGATCCCGAATGGACTTGCTCGCCATGAACGGGTCAAGCGGCTCGCCACCAAAACGAGTGTTCTCATTGCGTACAAGTTCATATATCAAGTTCGCTCGACCAATCAACGTCGAAGAGTTGATCCACGCCCTGCCTCCTTCCCAGCCTTTTACATTGGGAGGGAATAAAACAGATTGACCAATTGTGCGCAAGCGATCGGCGAGGAAGTTCACATTCGAGGTGCATTGCATGGTCCGCATCCACCCGATGGCAAGCTCCACTGGCGAGCGAATTTTCCGCCCAACGCTCCAACCGCTGAGCATGAGACGACTCTCCAAGATCATGCGTACGACCGGTTCGATTGCATAATTGGTTTCGGTGAATTTCTTGGCGAGCGGCTCCAGAAAACTGTCGGCGGGATACAGCTCTTCGGAAACAAAGAATCGAAACAATTTTCGCACGATGAAGGGTGCCATGGAGCGATGGTCGACAACCGTATCGACGGCCCTCTCGCCTGACTCGATTCCGGATACGCCGAGGAGTGTCTTCAGGGAGTCATCGTGCTGGTACGAGTTAAATCGAAACTGCTTGCGGCGAATCTCCCAACCGGTAAAACTTTTGGCCAGTTGTTGCACGTCGGCTTCGCTATAGTTCCCTTCTCCCAAGCAGAACAGCTCCATCAATTCGCGGGCAAAGTTTTCGTTCGCATGTGCTTTTCGATTGGATACGCTATCCAAATAGATAAGCATCGCAGCATCTTTTGCGATCCCTTGGACCAAAGCACGAAAGTCTCCCAGCGCGTTACTACGCAGCAATTGATTTTGCTGATACATCAGCTCTACATCTTGGACTTTTTCGGCTCCCGTCGCAAAATGGCCATGCCAGAACAACGTCAACTTCTCGACCAACGGCGTTGGGGAATGAAGCATTCGCAGAAGCCACCACGCCACCAGTTGCTTCATTTCCGATGTGCCCAGTACTGCTTTTGCCATCTCCCTCGATTCGTCTTCAAAGCCGACAGAACGTGCGCTGGTCTCCCGCCCACTTAACTCGTCGAGAATTTGCGTAGGAGATTTGCTCAGCCCTTTAGCGACTTCGTCTGCGTTTGCACCAAAGCTGGCTCGTCGATATAGCAGGGAAACCCTGGCTCGATCCCATGGCTCTTTTTCACTGGGTTCCCATGCTTCCCATGCAAGCTGTGGGTCGATTCGATCAAGTGTCCACTTTTTATCGATGGATTTCATAGTCCGAAACTCAAGGCAATGGAGGGAGTCGCTGGCATCGGGGAGAGTCGCATAGCGTTTCGATCCTTTCGGATGCACCTTGGCAGGGGCTTCGACCGCAAAGTTAAGTCCTGTTTATACTCCGTTTTCGATCGAATTTGTGGCATATTGGCAGATCTTTTGGAATCAAATCCACGACGCCAGCAAGAAACGCTCCGCAGGCACCATGGATTGCGAAATGGAACAAAAATCGCTATCCTCGCGGAACTTTGGAGAGACTTTTAGAATGTGGCTGACCAACACGCGTCAGGAAGCGTTCGGTTTCTCACCAAATCATCATTTCCAACATAATAGTCTCTTCACAAAGTTTCTCTGATGAACGCACCCATACCATCGCTTTCAAAGCTTGCAATCGACACAATCCGTACCTTGAGCATGGACGGAGTGCAGGCTGCCAATAGTGGTCACCCGGGAACGCCGATGGCATTGGCTCCCGTCACGTTCCAATTGTGGACTGAAGCGATGGCGTACGATCCTGCGAATCCCAATTGGGCGAATCGCGATCGGTTTGTTCTTTCCTGCGGTCACGCGTCGATGTTGCTCTATTCGATGATCCACTTGTCCGGTATTCGTGGTGTCGACGCTCACGGAAAGGTGACGCAAGCGGAGTCGATCACTATCGACAATATCAAAAACTTCCGCCAGCTACATAGCCCTTGCGCTGGTCACCCTGAGTTGGGATACGCCGCAGGCATTGAGACAACGACCGGACCACTTGGTCAAGGTGTTGGCAATGCGGTTGGGATGGCGATTGCCAGCAAGCATCTTGGCGCAAAGTACAACAAGCCAAGCTTCGAACTTTTCGACTTCGACGTCTATGCGTTGTGCAGCGACGGCGATTTGATGGAAGGTATCGCAAACGAGGCAGCTTCTATCGCTGGTCACCTCAAGCTGGATAACCTTTGCTGGATCTACGACGACAACGGCATCACGATCGAAGGCCATACCGACGTCGCGTTTAGCGAAAACGTTGGCGAGCGTTTTCGCGGTCTTGGTTGGCACACCATCTTGGTAACAGACGCAAACGACATTGTCGCTCTGCAAAAGGCTTATGATGAATTCAAGGCTACCAAAGACAAACCAACGTTGATCATCGTTCGATCGGTCATCGGTTTCGGATCGCCAAACAAAGCGAACAGCCACAACGCTCACGGTGCTCCTCTCGGTGACGATGAAATCAAGTTGACCAAGAAGGCTTATGGCTGGCCATCGGAAGAAAAGTTTTTCGTACCAACCGAAGTACGGAAGTATTTTGCCGATACGATCGGGAAGCGTGGTGCGACAGCCAGCGCTGCTTGGGACAAAATGTTTGCGGATTACAAAGCAAAGTTCCCAACAGAAGCGGCCGAAGTATCGAGCATCATCGATCGCAAAATGCCTGCAGGCTGGGATAGCGGCCTGAAGCCCTTCGCAGCGGATGCCAAGGGGCTCGCCACTCGAGTCAGCAGCGGCAAGGTGCTGAACATGTTGGCTCCGCATCTTCCAAGCTTGATCGGTGGCTCCGCGGACTTGGCTCCGTCCACCATGACACTGCTCGACGGACAAGGTGATTTTGAAGCAAGCTCGTTTGCCGGCCGTAATATGCACTTTGGCATTCGAGAGCACGGAATGGCTTCCGCCCTCAATGGCATGAGCTTGTGCGGGCTTCGCAGCTACGGTGCAACGTTCTTCGTGTTCACCGATTATATGCGTCCATCGATGCGGCTAAGCAGCATCATGCACCAACCTGTGCTTTATGTTTTGACCCACGATTCGATCGGACTTGGCGAAGACGGACCGACACACCAACCTGTCGAACATCTGGCCGCCTGCCGTGCAATTCCTGGCTTGTACGTTTTCCGTCCAGCGGATGCCAACGAAGTCCTGCATTGCTACCGCGCTGCAATGCAACTGACCAACCACCCCGCAGCGATGGTTCTATCTCGCCAGAACGTGCCGACATTGGACCGAACCAAGTTCGGCGACGCGGCCTTGGCTGAGCGTGGCGGTTATGTTTTGAGCGATTGTGTCGGTACTCCGAAAGCCATCTTGATGGGAACAGGTACCGAAATTCCAATTTGCCTCAAAGCACAAGAGCTCTTGGCAGCCAAGGGGATCGCAACCCGTGTTGTCAGCATGCCATGCTTTGAGTTGTTCGATGATCAAACCCCAGAATACCAAGCAAGCGTCTTGCCAAACGATGTCCCGCTTCGCGTCGCTTGCGAAGCTGGTATTCGACAAGGATGGGACAAGTATCTCGGTTGCCATGGTAAATTTGTCGGCATGAGCACATTCGGTGCTTCTGCACCGTTTAACCAACTGTACGAGCACTTCAAGATCACGGCAGAACAGATCGCCTTGCAAGTACAAGCCTAGTCGTAACGCCAAATGCAAAGGACGCACTCCCAGCTTTCGGGAGTGCGAAATGAGGGGCAAATGGAAGAAGGGCTCAATCCGTACCAATCGACCAGCACGATCGCAGGACCTGTTGTTCCATTGGACGGTGAAGTGCTCCGCCCGGATTGGTTCGCGATCGCGGCCTGGCCCTGTTTGTTCATGCTGAACATGGTATTCCCATTGCTTATGGGCTGGATGATGACTTCCCAGAATGGCCGTATTGGCTTGGGAGCCGCCTCACTCATCTGGCTTATCTTGGGCTGGCTGCTTTGCTATTACAAGCCTGATTACGCCCGTCGATTGCTGATCGGTTCGGTGCTCACCGCTTGCAGCCAAGTCTTCCCGGTTTTGCACATCATCCTTGGGTTCATAGGTATATTTGTCGCTGAAATCGTCGGAGGCAGAATCACGGATACAGATATGGGACCAGGTCTCTTCGCTAACGAGATTGGGGCATTCATCGTCACCTTTGTCGTAGGCGGCGGATTGATCATTATGGCTGGCGGAATCGGGGCTTTCATTGGATTGTTTATGCCGAAACGCGATCCAGCCCGCTACACGCGGACCTGAAAGCATCTTTTGCCAATGCAGCTTCGTCGCCCCTTTTGGAGTCGTCTGCGTTCCGAAGCGACGGCACACATAGCGACACAAACCTAGGACATCTATCCGCTTGCGGTGTTGTGGTTGTGTTTTCGCCAATCAACATCCGCGTCACCGATTACAAGCTCCAAAGAAACGACAGCAACTCGCGCATTGATTCCTCAGTTCGCGAAGAATTGGGGGCGGGGTGCTGCCGCAACAATGCTTCCAACGACTCGAAGCGACCATCGTGAAAAAACCGACGCCTATGAGCGACGCCCCGCAAGGTTGGAGGATTGAAATCCTCATGTGCAGAAGTTTGTTTATTGTTTAACAAGTACGTCGATGGCGTTGTGTAGTTCTCGCTAGGGTCATGGCACTTGGCACATCCGAATTCGGCAAACCTGACACTTCCTCGCTCGATTTCGGCTGCATCGAAGCTCGGCTGAATGCTCTGCCCATGTATAGGCTGGCCTATATTCTCGACCGTCATCATTAGCGGAATGTCGCGAGGCGGGGCTAATTGTTGCAAGTACTGGACGATATCGTTTGCGATCTCCGAGTTGGTTGCGGCCGACGCATGAGCGTTATCAAGCCTGTGCATTGTGCCCTTCAGCGTGGATTCGATCTGCGAGGAAAGAGTCGGTTGATTGCCACGCCATCCCCACGGTCCAGTTGAGCCAACATGAAACAAGGAAGGTATACGTTTGGCATTCCCAAAGTTTCCATCCCCGAGCGTATCTACGAGCAAGTCAGGGCTGTGGCCGTCGATGTGGCAACTGCTGCAACTCATCCACCCATCGTGCGATTGCTTTGAAGAGAAGAAATACTGTTCTCCACGCTCGCCTGCGTTTTTTGGAAGTCGCGGCTCGCCGATTCGATTGACTAGTTTGCAATCCGAGTCAGAGCACTCGAAAATGGAAATCGTCCCTTCGCCTGCGTTTAGACAAGCGAATCGACGGTTTTCGATGCGGACAACGCGAGTCGGTCTAACACCCGCATCGACAAATCGCCACTGTGTTTGATCATTTGAATTCCTGGTTTGGGACGCCGGGATTCTGTAGGCGACTTGGTTTGTACCTGAGATGGCAACCACGTACTCACCTCGGTCGGCGACGACACCAGCGGGGTCAGCCGCGCCGTGGCCGGTATCATCTAGTGAGAGCGAGCGAAATCGCTTTGACTCGACGGTGGCTCCCCCTTGCAGGGATGCGATATCAATCTCCGTTACTCTGTTTTGAATCAAGTTCCCCCAGTGGATATCGTCGAGACTTGTTTCTGCATGCCTGCTCAATCGCTGGTGTGTGACGAGGAGCGTATTACGCGCTGCGTCTACGGCCAATCCCGCGATATGGTAGCCGAGAATGCGATGAGACGAGGCGACGTTTTTCTCTTTGAGACTGATGACCGCAAGCTGGTCGCCAAACGCATCTGCAATGAGAACGCTATCGCTATCCCATGAGACCAATTCCTTCGGTGGAAACGTGATAGGCATCGTCCGCAGCGAAAGGGACTCTTTTGTCGGCGATTCAGGGACCTCTACGATGCATACCCCACGTTTCCAAGGCATCGTAATACAAACAATGCGACCTTGATCACATTGCAATACACGCGAGGGATATCCAGGCAAGTCGACGGACAGCATGGTTGGATTAGGATCAAGTGCTTTACGGATCAGAGTCATTTGGGGCGGGGACTGCGAGATTGCCGTTACGGACTGGCCATCTGCGGAGACATCTAAATCGCATAGACCAGTCCAAGTTCCTTGAATGGATCGCTGTTTCACTCCACGGGAATCGAAAACATCGATCCTCGCAGTCCCCTCGTTGACGACGAAGATATGCCCAGTGTCGACAGCAACAGCGATAGAGACAGGATGGTCAAGCGTAGCGACTTGTCCGTACAGGCTTGTGAAAGAAAGGCCAACGGAAGTCACTGGTGCGAGCCAAAACAACGATCGCATATGCACCATTGCTCTCATAGTGCCTGCAATTCGCCGTACCGGTAGAAAGCAATACGATATGACCAGTAGCAAATGGTAGGCGTGGTCATGCTCTAGACGTAGACCAGTGGGATGTTTTCCAGGTACGTTTCGTTTCGCATTTACCATAGCCAGAGCTACCCTTCCCGCATGCTACGTCTGCATAGGACATTTGTTTTGGAAGCCGCTGATGATACCGCTATTCGTCTTGTTAACGATTTGCGGTCCAATTCGAGCTGTGCACGATTCCAAATACAATTCCAATTTACAGGGTAGCAGGAGCCTGAGGTAGGCTTGTGCTAAGCAGTGCCGCTAGATTCCTTTGCAGCCAAGTTTCGCTCTTATTGGCCGAGGCAGGCCAAATACGCGTGCACGGTGGCTTCGTACCCCATCTCCAAGGCGTCTGATATCAACGCATGGCCGATGGAAACTTCTAGTACTCCCGGAACGCTCGAAACAAACGGGCCGAGGTTCTTGAGGTTGAGATCGTGGCCAGCATTGATCCCAAGACCGGCTTGCAACGCAGCATCGGCGGCTTGCGCAAACAGTGCCAATGTAGGTTGTTCTCGCTGAGTTCCGTAGGAGCTAGCCCAAGTTTCTGTATACAGTTCAACTCGGTCGGCACCTATTTGCTTTGCAATCTTCATTTGCTCCGCCACAGGGTCCATAAACAAGCTGACCCGGACTCCCAATTCACGGCATTCTCGAATCAGCGGCAACAGGGTATCTGAGTCGCGAGGCAAGTCCCATCCGTGATCCGAAGTGCTTTGGCCTATGCTATCAGGGACGAAGGTTGCTTGATGCGGACGAACCGCCCGAATGATCTCCATCAGATTGTGGAGGGGATTGCCTTCGATATTGTATTCAGCGGCAGGCCACTCCTGGAGTAGTTCAGCTAGTTCGTGCACATCGGTCGTGCGAATATGGCGTTGGTCCGGTCGCGGATGAACCGTAATCCCGTGCGCGCCAGCTGTTAAGCAAATCTGGCTCGCCCGCAAAACACTCGGCTCACCGAGATGACGCGAGTTCCTTAGCAAGGCAACTTTATTTACGTTGACCGACAGAGCCGTCTGAACCGACCGAACCATCCGATAAAACTTCCTCTTGGTAAAATGCGAAATTGCATTGCAAGTTCGCTTGATCTGCTAATCGACAAAGCACCCAGTAGGATACCCTTCATCCACCCTTGGAACTACTCTGCCGAAGACTCCACATGCACGTTCATGGTTCGTGATGATTCGTTAGAATCAGACCTTCCGCCCTCAGAGGATGGCTCGTCCATCTCAATGGAGTTCGCCGGGCAGACTTCTTGATCGCCACACTCTTTGCAAACCACTCGGATCAGATCGGTTCGCCCAAGCTTGAGACCGCTGTCTTCACAGACGCGGTTGATTTCTTTGAGATGAATACAAGTCATTTTTGATTCTCCGCGATTCCATTGAGTTGACGCGACATTTGCTGGATTGCGACCCAGCAATGTTATCGGTCACGGATTTGTCCCACATTGAGTTTAAGAAACCGACGGACAAAAACACACCCCGATCTTCGCCCAATGCTACATATTGCTTTTTAAACAACGAATGATGTGGAAAGAGGCCTATGGCCTTAGGCTAAAGGCTAAAGGCTAAAGGCTGAAGGCTGAAGGCTGAAGGCTGAAGATGGGGCATAGGCTGGGCATGGTAGGCACGGGGACCGGACTTAGTAGGGCCGCTTTGGCTATGGCCTAGCGCTAGAGCCCTCCTCATTACCCACTAGTCAGACCTGGCGAGCATTCCAATTCCCTGCCGCGATCACGAAACTTCTGCATTTTTCTCCCACTCGCCCCGCTTCGGCCGCTTCGGGGAGAGGGGGCCGGGGGGTGAGGGGTTGAGCCGGAGCAGCAACTCTCCGATCCAGGAATCTGTTTAGCTCATTCAAAGCAATGCAACGTATCACGACAACATTTGAAATCCCAACCAAAACAAAGGTTAAACCCCTTACCCCCAGCCCCTCTCACCTAAGAGGGGCGAGGGGAGCAAAACCAAAAACTTGTGGGTAATGATGAGCGCTAGAACCCAATGCATTTCGTGCGGTCGCTCGCGTCCAGTCTCCGTGATCACGTCACCAAACGGAGTTGGCCCTGAGCACGAACAGGTGCAATTCGGTTCTGTGCTTTGACTAAGACTTGGTCGATTCGGACATAAAGGCAGCAACGGCGGTAAAACCGTGCGTCAAGTTTCGATTGCCAACCGGTGCAAATTCGCCTGCGGCAAAGAATCCTGATATCGGCAGCCCTTCAAAGTGCCGATCGATTGCCAACGCATCGTGATTTGACTGCGAAAACATACGTTGCCCGCGTCCATTGCAACTGAACAAGAGTCCGGCCAGCGGCGATATCTCTCCGTTGCTGACTCGGCCAAGCAACGTTGTCAAATCGGTGTCTGCTCCGCTGGCGTCGCGAACGTGAAAACGAACCGTCTGACCAACTTGAAATCGGTCCGTGACCAAAACACCATCCACGTCCGCGTCAACTCCTTGAACATTTCGAATCAGAAAATCGCCATGCGAAAAAGTATCTGAATACTCAGTGATGGCCCGGCCTATCAGCAGCGCATCGATGGCCATCGCCCGTTCATGATTCGGGAGTTTTTGAAACATCTCTCTCAGCATTGTGAGCGCAGGGCGACCACCCAATCCGAGAATCATGTCGCCGTCTAGCGAAGTAATGATCATCGGATCTCCGATTGGCCTGCATCCCTGGCTGACGATGGTGTGCCATTTCAATTCCGGGGGTAACGCCAACCCGATTCCACCTCGATTCAAAATACGGTCGCCACAGAAGAGCAAGTTCTCGCTTTCCCAAGACTGACTGCTGCAATATCCACCCAAAATTGGGACGATCGTGCCTCCCCTCTCGGGTGCAATAGCGTCGGCTAACAAATCGATGGAGAACGTTAGCGGGCACCCCAAAACCAAGAATCCATTACACTGCCGAGCTTGATCTAGTATGCCATCGGAATATCCAAACACCGAATGGCCATCGGGTGTTTTCACGCACTCTAACGAGCACATGGACGGCGGTTGCGAAAGTCCGCCAATGAGCAATACGCTGGCTGCCGTTTGCCTCTCAATTTCCCTGCCAGTCGAAACGATGCTTTCGGCGGAGCAACCGAACACTGGCAACCCCGCAGCAATTTCGTTCAACGTCGCTTGAATGGCAGCTGATTGAGACGCTAGATCATCACCGCTAACGAAGAGGAACATGCAAGAAACAGGACCTCGCAATTGATCCGAAGCGTTTCGGAACGCATTCCGAACGGCAATGGCGATAGAAGCGTGCTCGGCCACGCCGGAACTTGCGAACATGCCCGTTAAGCTCCCTGGATTATCGATGCTAAATCGCGATCCATTTGCCCTCGCGTCAAAACAAAATCCGCTCCGGACTCTTGAGCTTGATCCAAGCGGTCCACATCCACGTGCGGACCATAAGCCAAAATTTTGCAATCAGTGAAATGCTCGTGCAATCGAGGGATCTCTAATGGCAAATCCAAGGTGCGCAGCGTCAAATCAATCAACACCAACGTCACCGCATCCGGAGCGGTGACTCGCTCGACCAACCGCTCGACGGACTTGTCAACCAAACACTCTTTTCCCGCGGTTCTTGCAGCTCCACTGATGCGAGATTGGAACATCAGGTCCGTAGTCAACAACAAAATCACTAAACTGCTCCAGGGCCGCGTTGGCCGTCATCGATGGTGATAGCTTCCATCATTGGTAATATAAAAATCTTGCCGTCCCCAACGCTTCCCTCTGATCCGGTCTTTGCAATCGAAGTAATCGTTTCGATGGTCCGCTCAACGAAGTCATCGTTGACGCAAATCTCCAAAGTTACTTTACGAAGCAAGTTTACGCGATATTCGATACCACGATAGCTGGCCGATTGCCCCTTCTGACGCCCATACCCTTGGGCATCCACGACGGTCATTCGCTGTACCCCCATCTGATTGAGGGCTTCACGGACCGCCTGCAATTTGTTCGGCTGGATCACCGCAAAAAGCATTTTCACGAGGACTTCAATTCTGAAAGCAGGGGCAAAAAATCAAAGCGAAGACGCCGACTAATCAACTTCGCTCACATCGTAGCTAGACATCGACACTTTGTCATGTTCATCAATGGCAGCTTCTGCATAGGATTCGTCCGTCTCCCAGATTCTTACACGGCTTGCCACACCACCAGTCCCCTCCAACAAGCCCGGGCAAACCTCCTCCAGCAGATAGCGAGCCATGTTCTCAGCGGTGGGATTGTAAGGCATGATGAACATGCGACATGGCTTCACGACTTGCAACGCGGCAATCGCATTTTCGTCATGCTCTGTTACTAGAAAACTATGGTCCCAGTGCTCGTCGAGCCAGCCTTTGCATTTCGCCTTCAGGTCCGCAAAATCCATCACGCGTCCCACGGAATCTTGTTCCTGGCCAGTCACGAAGAAATCGGCAACGTAATTGTGCCCGTGAAAGTTCTCGCATTTGCCGCCATGCTTGTACAAACGGTGCCCCGCGCAGAACTTGATGCGGCGCATTATGGTTAAACTCATGACTATCTGCTTCCTAAGATTGAAAAGTGCGTATCGGATTGTGATTAGTTGCTTTGGCGTCCACAGAACTACCCGTGTAGCTTGGGATTGTTTTGATGACGGTCTGCGTCACGCGTCGATTTTTTGATCATGTTTCGATGAAACGCTTGCGTTAGATCTACCCCCGTCTGATTGGCCAGGCAAACCAGCACAAAAAGGATGTCCGCCATTTCATCCGGGAGACTATAGGCACTATCCGATTTTTTAAAGCTTTGGTCACCGTACGTTCGGGCTAAAATTCGGGACAATTCCCCAACTTCTTCCACCAAAATCGCCAAATTCGTCAGCTCGGAAAAATAACGGACGCCAACCTCTTTTATCCAGGTGTCCACCCGGACCTGCAATTCTCGGACGGTTAAGTCTGCAAAATCACTGTGTTTTTCTCCCGCGGATTCCATTCTGTTCCTGCTTTCCGGTCGAACTTGACCCGTTTCTATGTTCCAAATTGGCAAAACCAGCAAATCACGTTCCATATTGTAAATTATTCGGTCGTCAAGTCTGCACTTACCTCGTCTTGGGTGATACAGTAAAGGTGATGATAGTGTAAAGGTACAGCTGCCTCGCTCGCTTGTCCAAACAGGGCACGGCTCGCAGGGCCTGGGAAAACCCAACTGAAACCGACTACCACTTGTCGCGATTTGCCGATCAGTTGCCATCCTGCCTAAACTTGGCCAAGCAACCCACGGTGGAACGCAACGGATTTTTGACCACAACCTGTTTAACGGATTCAACCCATTATGCGTCTGTCGTTCGGACTCGAAGCACGTCAGATTCAAACTCAAAAACTGGCACCACGGATGATCCAGTCGATGGAGATTTTGCAACTGCCAATCCTGGCATTGCAGGAGCGCATCGAACAGGAGATGAATGAGAATCCTATGCTTGAAGTCGAGGAGCGAGACGAAACGCTGCCGGACGAAGAGCCCACGGACGAAGAGAGCCCAACCGCCTCACGCACCGAAGACGAAAAAGAGCTGATCGTAAAGGACAGCCAATCGAACGCCGAAGACTTCGAACGACTCGCGAACATGGACGGTGATATGCCGGACACGTTCGATGACTTTCGCAGGTCGAGCACCCGGATCCAGGAAGATGGCGACCGCGCCCACGATTTGATGGCCAACGCAGCGGAACGTCCCGAATCGCTAAACGACTATCTGCTCCACCAACTGGCCGAGATGGATATCGATGACGATGTAGAACGCATCGCCGAGCGCATTATTTCATGCTTGGATGCTCGCGATGGCGGCTACTTGAAAACATCGCTTGCCGACATTCTGCCACCCGACCACAAGCCTTCGGATTTGATCCTCGCTGAAAAAGCGCTCACGATTGTGCAATCCCTCGAGCCAGCAGGTGTGGCGGCTCGCAACCTACGCGAATGCCTCCTCAACCAATTGCGGCCCGACATTCGATTGGTCGAAGAGATGCGAACGCTCATAGCCCACCACCTGGACGACTTAGCAGAAAACAGGCTGCCAATCATCCAAAAGAAAACGGGCTACTCGATCGATTTGATCAAAGAGATCCGCGAGGAAATGCACCAACTGAATCCCAAACCAGGCGCTGCCTTTATGGAAGTGCACGTTCCTCTGGTTACTCCCGATGTGATCGTCGAATTAAACGAAGATGGCGTATACGCCGTACGATTGATTGATGATTCACTACCGCCTCTTCGAATCAGCGAGTACTACAAGAGACGACTTGGCGACCCCAAAGCCTCCGAGGAAGAAAAGGAATTCATCAAGCGGAAAATCGGTAGTGCCCAATGGCTGATCGAATCGATCCAGCAACGCCGTCGAACGCTAACACGAGTGTCGCAAGCGATCGTCGACTACCAAAAGAAATTCCTGGACGAAGGACCTGAAGCAATCGAGCCGCTAAAGATGCAGCAGATCGCCGATCAAGTCGGAGTGCACGTTACGACCGTGTCTCGAGCTGTCGACGACAAGTGGATCCAGACCCCACGTGGTATCTTGCCCCTTCGACGCTTCTTTGTTTTCGGAACCCAAAGCGCTGACGGCGAAGACGTTGCGTACGAAACAATCCGCATCAAGCTGCAAGAGATTATCGACAAAGAAGACAAAACCAACCCGCTCAGCGACGACGATCTTGTGGATGAACTCAAAAAGCAAGGACTAGGCGTCGCCCGCCGTACCATCACAAAGTACCGAAAGAAAATGGCTATCCCAAGCAGCCGGCAACGCCGTGATTGGTCCAAAGGGTAAAGTTCAGAAACCAGCCGCATGGGGCCAATAAGGACACATGCGACTGCTGTTTTTCTTTTGCTGCGTTTTAATCGACAACCACGTTGCCGACCTTAAAAACGGTTTCTGCATATTCGAATCCGATCGACTCGTACAAGCGAATGGCACCGGTATTGTGGACCGTCACTTCCAAGCTGACGCGTTTGCACCCTACACTGCGAAATCCGTTCAATGCTAACGCCACCATCCGCTTGCCAATCCCTTGCCCTCTAAATGCTGGCGCCACGCCGATGTTTTGGATTGCTCCATCCGTTGCATTGAGGCGAAGGCCTTGAATCGTACCAGCCGGTGTTTCTAGATCCGCACTTGAAATGTGCATGGCCAGCCAGGTTGCTTCCGGCACGAAGTTAGAACGCTGCGAAATATCGCGCATCAGTTGACGGCACCCATCGCGATCACCAAGACAGGGGAACACATTCGCGTCGATCTCCAATCGGAAGCTCTCCCACTTCGCGACGGAGTGTTGCCCCAGGAACTTGTCCGACCAAGCCAAATAGTGGACTCCCTCTTCCTTTTCGGTTCTCACACCGTTTCGATTGCGGTCGGCGATCACATCATTGCTGACCGCTGGCAACCAATCGCCGTACCTGGTATCAGGCCGAGTCAGATCGATCTGCATCCGAAAGCGTTTAAAATAGACGACGGGCATTCGATCGTGATCCGGAATATGGAAAGGGTGAGGCGGCGGGTTGATAACAGTATCTCATCAACCGCCGCGAATCAAACCCCTCGAACCCCTTCACCGCATCAATACCATTGCCGCTGGAACGCCCTCGCATTGTCGCAGGTCATCCAGCCTGCTGGTTTTACGAGGATGAATGAAGCGTAAATTCCGCATCCGCGTCCTTTCTTGTGCAACGTTCTTCAATTAGAACTGTGTTTATGTCGCGTTAGACGCCGCAGTGCGTTTCCTTACGCACCTATTTTGATTTCGTTAACTCCTCGATGGGAATGGTCTTGATGGTTCGAAAAGTATCAAAACGCTGGATTTCCTGGCTGGCAGCTTGCGGTTGCGCTGCGTTCTCGGTCAATCCGGTTTTCGCAGAAGTAACCGCGAATCAGCTCACCCGATCAGAAACGCTGGCTGGCTGGAAATTACTATTCGATGGAAAAACCACCGACGGCTGGCGAAACTACCAAAAAGACAAGATCTCAGCCGGATGGAAGGTCGAAGACGGTGCCTTGGTCCGCGACGGAAAAGAAGCCGGGGATATCGTCACCACCAAGAAGTACAAGTACTTTGAATTCTCCGTGGACTACAAAATCTCCGAGGGTGGAAACAGCGGTTTGATGTTCCATGTTACGGAAGACAACCCCACCCCTTGGCAAAGCGGTCCTGAAGTGCAAATCCAGGATAACGTCGCTGGTCATGATCCGCAAAAGTCCGGCTGGCTTTACCAAATGTTCCAACCGGTACCCGCGTTTTGGGCTGGCGAAAGAACCGCCCCTGATGCGACTCGCCCCGCTGGCCAGTGGAATCAGCTGTTCCTACGCATTGCACCCAACCAATGCGAAGTCTCCATGAACGGAGTCTCCTACTACCAGTTCAAACTGGGGGATGATCGATGGAAGTCGCTCGTTGCGAAAAGCAAGTTCGCCAGTTTCCCAGGCTTTGGTGCTGCAGGCGAAGGATATCTTTGTTTGCAAGACCATGGGAACCTCGTCTCTTTCCGGAATATCAAGATCCGCGAACTTGGAAACGACGGTTCGTTTCAGCAGCCGATCGATGGCAAACTGGAAGTCAAAGGTACACTCGCGTTTCCTAAACTAAAGTGGGACGGATGGCAGCCAATCGATGAAGATGGAAATGTCGACAAGCCACTGCGCATCCTTGAACTAACATCTGCACCTGGGTTCCCTAATCGACTCTACGCGATGGACCAACGCGGGTGGATCTTTTCATTTGAGAACCGCGCCGACGTGGAGCAATCGAAACGCTTCTTGGACATCCAAAGCAAAGTGAACCAGTGGTACGGTAACGGCGGTGCGAACGAACAAGGCTTGCTGGGACTCGCATTCCATCCCAAGTTCAAAGAGAATGGAGAGTTCTTTGTCAATTACACCAAGAATGAAAATGACCATACGATCGTCGCTCGCTATCGTGTGTCCAAAACCGATCCTAACGTAGCAGACCCTGCTTCTGAGGAGATCTTGTTGGACATCGAGCAGCCATACAAAAACCACAACGGTGGTGCGATTGAGTTTGGTCCGGATGGGTTCCTGTATGTCGCGATGGGGGACGGCGGAGCGAGAAACGACCCTAAAGCCGCAGGCCAAAATCGTTCTCAGTTGCTAGGATCCATTTTGCGCATCGATGTCGATTCCAAATCGGATGGAAAAAGCTACGGTATCCCCAAAGATAATCCTTTTGTGGGTGTTGCGAACGTCCGACCAGAAATCTATGCACACGGCATCCGTAATCCATGGCGGATCGCTTTCGATCGCAAGACCGGGCGACTATGGTGCGGCGATGTGGGACAAGATCTTTGGGAAGAGGTCAACGTGATCGTCAAAGGCGGGAACTACGGATGGAGCAATCACGAGGGAAGCCATGCGTTCGGAAACCGCCCCAAGGTGGAAGGTGTTTCCACACCAATCGACCCAGTCTGGGAGTACGACCATAGCGTTGGCAAGTCGATCACGGGCGGTAGGGTTTACAACTCGGACCGATTGCCAAAATTGAACGGCAAGTACATTTATGCCGACTACGTAAGCGGCTCGGTTTGGGCTCTCAGCTACGACGAAAAGACCGGCTTGGCAACTCGCAATGAACAGCTCGTCGAAAAGGGAATCCCAGTCCTTGCATTCGGCGAAGACGCCACCGGCGAAGTGTACTACATGATCGACAGCGCCAAAGGCCAAGCCATCTACCGCTTCGAATAGAGACATAGCCTGGATATAAGCCTAAGGCTCAATCTCCTTTGTTCAAAGTAGGACGGTTCTCCCGGACCGTCCTACTCACCGAATGACCATCCTCAAGTTCAGCCACCCGTCATTCGCAGTTTCCAAACCATCTCATTCCTGCCCAGGCTGATATCTTCACGGGCCGGAGCCCTCATCTTTAACCTCATTTCCTGGCAGGCTTCGTACTCGTACTCAATGAAATGGCACTCGTACTCTTACTCGAATGTCCGTCCGTCCGTCCGATCGAGTACGAGTACGAGTACTGCCCTTCGGGCGGAGTACGAATAACTCAATGGAACTAGAATGTGCTGTTCAAAGATGTGGGCTAAGATGAGGCCTGAGGCCTCATCTTTACCCACAAGTTGGACCTGCCGAGCATTCCAATTCCCTGCCTCGATCGCGAAACTGCCTGCGTTTTTCTCCCCCTCGCCCCGCTTCGGCTAAGAGGCCTAAGAGGGGCGAGGGGAGCAAGACAAAAAGATGTGGGTAATGATGAGGCCGGAGGCCCTGCTACGCCAACTCTAAGTAAGCAAGCAACACGATACTCGGCGGTGCGAAACGATCTCGCCTCCAAATCGGCTATCGATTTGTTGCGATCACTTCTGCAATCCAATCCTTTAGCACTTTGGTAAAGGCAGGATTGAAGTTCCCTCGTTGTCTGCCGTTCATGCTATCCAATTCGCTTGCGAATTCATGAAACAGATGATCGGAGCCCGGCAACACCATGCTCTTTCCTCGCCCCGGATTGACGCGATTGACGATATCCGCGATCAATTTGTGATCGACATCGTACGTTACAAAGTCGCTCGCACCTCGGACAGCCAACACATGAGAGTTGCACTTGGACCAGTAAGATGGAAAATTGATCCGTCCCAACTCACGCCAAAACTCAAGCGATTTTCCATTAAACAGTCCACCCGGAAACAATGCATCGGCCATATCGGACAACTCGGGGTGCTGTTCTCTGACGTCGCTCACCGCTTTATTCTCCAAGAAAACAAGTGCAAGGACTCTGGCGCCCATTCGTACTTTCTCGTCCGTGTTTTCGAAACTATCCCCAGCAACCAACCCTTGGTATCGAAGAGTGTCCATCAGGTACTCAAACCACGTTCTCGACGCTGCTCCATAAACAGCAATTCCCTTCACCGGACTCTCACAGGCGATCATCGGACCAAATGCTCCGCCCATACTATGACCGAAGATAAACACATTACTGTCGTCGACCGCTTCCGTCTCCTTGAGCTGGCGCAGAGCTTGTCGATAGATATCGAGCTCGGTCGTAAAATCCAAATCCGCGAAAGGACCACCTTCGCTATCGCCAATACCAGGCTTTTCAACTCGGATAGTAACGAAACCTGAGTTGGCAAACTCGAATAGGATCGGACCATCCATCGTCGTTACGTCCCCCTTTGAGCCTTCCAGGGTGAAGTCGTAGGAAATAGGCGAAAACCCTTGAATGAACATAAAGCCAGGATGCTTCCCCGGCTTCTTTGTTTTGGTAATGATTGTACGCATGCGATTTCCGTTGCTGACCACGTGGCTGTACTCCACCTCGTAGTTTCCATTGCCCGGATCGCGAGGCTTTTCAATTAGAGTCGATTGAAGCTCCATCGATTTCCCATCCCGCCAGATGGATAGCTTGATCGATTGACCACCTACCATCTCTCGCATTGTCGTTGCGATCGATGATAACCCAACGGATTTGCCATTGATGGCAACGATGATATCACCTGCTTTCACGCCCGCTCTCGCTGCGGTAAGTTCTGCAACGGGCTCCATCGCAAGCAATCCTTCGCCCTCTTTCAGTTGCAACTTGTGAGCATCTTGCGTAGGCACCGGCGCCATCGGAAGTCCGAGAACTCCACGACGCCCGAGCGGGTCCGCAAAGACGCTCTGGAACGATACGCTATAGTTTAACAATACGATGAACACTAAAGTCAAAAGGCGTTTCATAGAACAGTCCATTACAAATAGATGCGCATGGGTGAATGCGCAGCACTACCCTAGGCAAATTGAGA
>CAIXME010000428.1 GCA_903920425.1 uncultured Pirellula sp.
GACGCAGCAAACGCCACCATCTTTACTCCCTATGTCAACTACTTCTTGAATACACTCAAGATTTCAATGGCCTTGTCCAAGCTACCCGCAGCATCGACAAAAGATTGCATCGAAGCAAAAAGGTCATTCGTAGAGGAAGAACTAGCAGTTGCTTTTGCCGTAGAAGCTTCCCTCTTGGGACGACCTCGCTTAACCGCCTTTGTAGTGGTTGAAGTGCTTTTTTCATCGCTTGATAGACCAGGGGTAAAGATACAGCAACGCCATCTTTCTTCAGAAGTGCCAGGACTTCAGGAGCCTTTGCTTTTGGGTACTTGGCAATCGCACCTCGGATGAGTTCGGATTTGTTGACTTTCTTCGTCATTTCTTCTCTGCTCAAGGTGATTAGACTCACCGGCAAACGTCATTGAAATTGCCAAAAGTCAAAAGCCACTAGGCTTCAATAACAAATCCATGATGAATTGGGAGAGCAATTCTGCTACTGCCAAGAATCCCTTGAAGGGCTTAGGATTTGAGTCTGCTTGAAGCTGGTCTAGCTAACGTTGCTAGGCTCTGCTGAGACGAATGATAGAATCAGCCCTTTTTTAAATCTGCAATCAGATGAAAACCAGTATCCACGAACCAACTTCAAGCTCGGATTCCACTTACAGTGTTCTGTCGCAGCGAGTAGCAACCTTTGGAGTATGCGTGTTGTTGTTGATGCTAACTCCAGCCATCATGATCTTGCTATTTCATATCGATGGCCCAGAGCTAGGAAGGACGGGAATGGTCGAGTTTGTTTCGGTTGTTTTCGTTCTAGTCCGAATGCAGATTGAACCCTTTCTCGTTGCCCTCTCACTCACTGCTTATGCAGTGTTCAGCAACAGCGTGAAATCAAAAGCAGTATGGATTGTTCTCGCTTTACTTGGCAACGCATTGATTGGGTTCTTCTGGATGGTGGTCCGAAGCGAAGCCGGATTCTAAGGTGGACAATAAAACTGGAACTTACCGGGCCTTTTATCCATGGTCCTTCAAATAAGTCGGATTAACGCCACCTGGAACGGAATGCCAACCGTGGAGGAAGAGGATGGTGGTCATGACAACTCCGCTTCGAGTCGAGCCAGTGCAATCAACATCGTCTCAGGCAACTTTTCAGCACCGGCTTGCTTGAGCATGTTGACAACTTGCGCCACGGTGTATTGAGCGTGCGTGCAGACGTGGAGCAGTATATCGCCACGACGGGTTCCATATCGCTTTCCAAAACCATAGCTGGTGCTTTTCTTGAACACGATGTCATCCAAGGATTCGGGAGTCAATGATTGAAGATAGACCACCCACCGTTGTTCCAATGTCAACCACTTATGTTTCAGTTCCTCCAAGCCAGTTATCCCGCCTTCGCCCTGTTGGTTGCCCGGAATCTTTCCCGGCAAGTCGCCCTGTAAGAGCGGATCATCGTTACCGAGGAGTGTTTCCAACCAAACGTATTCGGCGGCATAGAGATGGAGCAACGAATTCCAGATGGAACCTTGTCCAATTTGAAATTGCAACCGCAACTGTTCATCGCTCAGTGGAGAGACGGCAGCAAGCAGATTTCTGTTTACCCAAGCACGATGGTAGTGGAGGCGCTGAACTAGATCGATGGCGTTCATGAGCTTCTTGCGATCCTACGAACGTGCTGACGAATTGATTGAGACATGGCCCGGTCGAAAATTGGGAGAGACATCTTGCCGGGCTAATTATATCGAATCGACGAACCGATGATATTTGTATGGAGGTAAATTCACCCATCCAGTAACCGCCTCTATCGGATCCGACGAAAATAGACGAGTTCTTTGCTCGATTTCCCAATCAAAAGTCCGTGTTCATCAACATCTTCAATGCGACACTCATCCAACAGTTCGTCTCCAAGAGAGATTTGCTGGACAATCTGGCCCGTTGCAACATCGAGGCATAGTAAGTGCCAGCGAGTTAGGTTTGCAACGACTGTTTGAGGGTGGGTCGGATGAGGCTTGTACCTTGATTCGTCGGACAACACCAGATAAATGTATGGCGTAGCTAATCGGTAGGAATAGTAGTTCCCATCGATATGCAGCCCTGTTTGGCTGATGTCAAATCTCCAGGCAACATCTTGCTCTTTGGTTTTTGCAACAATGCTCAATTTTCCTCGATGCTTTACGTCGCTCGGGTGAGCAAGAACGAGATCGCCAATAGAAACATTCGATTCGCTATTACCGATACTGGAATCGTACAATCGCCAAGCGCCCGATGGCAGAGGTTTCATTTTCCGAACATCATCGGGAGAGATTTGACTTACGGTCTTTCCACTCAGCACGTTCAAAACACGACCACTTGAACAAAAGACTTTTCCATCAGCGACTACCCTAGGACTATCCCGTAATCCGTTGGTGAATCCGGGAATGAAATCAAAAAAGCGACTAAGTGTTCCGACTATGCCAGTACCGTGAGAGGACCAAATCAACTTACCACTTTCC
>CAIXME010000429.1 GCA_903920425.1 uncultured Pirellula sp.
ATGAGCTACTTGAAACATTGGAAACTAGATCGCTCCCCATTTTCGATCGCTGGAAATCGAAGAGCGGTCTTTACCGGTGGAACGGTCGAAGAAGCACTCGCTCGAAGCGAATTCCTCATCGATCAGGGGAAAAGGCTGGGACTGGTTATCGGCCCTTCGGGCGTTGGGAAAACCACTCTTCTGGAGCAGCTAATTCTCTTTCGCAACGCGCAAAAGCCACGGGAACATGTTGTAAGGGTCGATCTCCGTGCGGCGGATAAATCTGCTTTGCCGCTCCGGATTGCCAACGCGCTCGAATTAGATTGCAATCCGAACCTTGTTTGGGCCGATTTGCAGGACCATTTTTTTGCGTCCAACGCGATGGGGCACCAAACGGTTCTGCTGTTCGATAGCATCGCGGATGCTTCGGAGGACATTTTCCTCGGTTTACAGCAGTTTTGGGGGATTTGCCCCCGCACATGCAATTTGGTCTGTTTGGATGACGACTCCCTCGTGAATTTGCCAAGATGGATGCTCGAATGGTGCGAGCTGAAAATTGAGCTTCCATGCTGGGATTTGGGCCAAACCGCCGATTACTTCGAGTTTGCGCTGGTCCGCGCCGGTGGCAGAGAGGACCTTTTTGACGCCCAATCGATCACTCGGATCCAGGAACTGAGTGACGGGACGCCGCGAAAGATCTCTCAAATCGCGGATTTAGCGTTGGTAGCAGGCGCCGTTCGTAGATCACAACGTATAACGGCTGACCTCGTTGACCAGGTTTGCGACGAATTTACTGTCTCGATCGGGCCGAAATTCCCACTATTCTGGGAAGATCAGCAATTGAATGCTGGATAATTCGAGCAAGAATTGAATAGCAGCAAAAAATGCTAAAGTTTTCTCAACGGCAATTAAAATCACGCTCTAGGCTTCTGGGGGCGGATTGGGTTCTGGTGGGGCTTCAGCGGTAGGTCGATTTGCTGCGAAAGGCTGGAATCCTCACCTTTTCAACCCGCCCTGTCCCAACCACAATCAAGGGATCGGTGCCAAGGTTGGAAGTGAACTTTCACAATTCGAATGTTGTCGGTATTGTCTTGGCACAACTCATCGACGCCCAACTGGGGGTCGAGAAAACGAAACGTCGCAGGCCGACCATGACCACTCGCACCATCCAGTTCTTCACCATCGAACAAGCACGATCCATGCTTCCGCTGCTTCGTCTCATCGTGACGGACATCTCGTTGTCGCATCGAGAACTCACCGAACGCAAATCCAACCTGCGTCGAATGCTGCGTCGGCATGAGGGGAAAGCTCGTTTTCAAATCTACGATGCTGAAATCGCCGAGATTCAAGAGGATCTCAAAAACGAGACTCTGCATTTAGAAGAGTACGTCAGTGAACTCGAACAGCTCGGCGTGATCCTGCGTTCCGCTCATGACGGAATCGTCGACTTCCCCGCCATGATCGATGATGCTCCCGCTTTTTATACTTGGCAAATGGAACAAGCAGACGTTCTTGAATTCCATTGGGCTGATGAGTCCACCGCTGACCGGCGACCGATTTACAACGGTTGATCTCCCGCTGGTAACGTGCATTGTGACTGCTTAGCCTGCTTCCTTGTTGTGTGCGCTCCTTGGGAAACGTTTCGGGCGAGCGTTGGCTATTGATCGATAGGGGCGTTGTCGTTGTTGCCCATGTTCCCACCTGCTTGGATCAAATACGCTTTGTTTTCATGGTCCAAGGTTATGTTGGATCGCATTTGTGCGTTCTCCAGAAAGAACGGCTTTAACCACGAGTTGTCCGCATAGGAGCAACTTACCTCGACCGTCACCGTCGCCGTCGAGGAATCAAAGGCTGCTGGAGTTACTGTGACGGCGGCGTTCCGGACACCCGTCGCGTTTAAAATGTGATTTGCAATGGCTCGAACGTCGTCCGGCGTCTTGCCCGGTACAATTCCGACTCGGGCTGCTTCGTATGCCGCTTGCTCGACGGAATGGCGGGCGTACATGAACCGCGCGAACTCAAGGCCTGCGAACAGAACGGTAAAGAACAAACCGCTGCAGATGGCAAACTCTACCGTAAACGCGCCTCGCGTCTTCGATGATCGTCGCGACCGGTCTCGCGAGCTAGTTCGTTGTCGATGCATTGGTGGTATCGTTGATGGATTCATAGTGTGGTCCGGAATCGGTTGGTAACGCTGATTTTGATTGGCATTTACTCCGTCAGCATGTTGGGTAGCGTCGCAGCAATGGTTCGAAAGGCGCGTGTTAGCGACGCGGCGTCTGGGGCAACATAACATTGTCCACCGCCCGCTTCCGCTACTCGCCTCATCAATTGCACGTCCGCCTGCGCGGAGAACGCTACGGTATGTATTCGGATGTTCATTTCACGTGCAATGGTTGCAAGCGCGACCGGATCATCCCCCTGTGTCATGATTCCATCGGTCAACAGGATGATGCTCTTGCACGATGTGATGCGCGTTCGCGATGGATCGGTCAACGCATTGACTCCCTCTCGCAATCCCGCAGCAATATTGGTGTTACCAATCAGAGGTTGCTTGGCCAATAAGTCCAATCGGCGACGCAACGTGGTGTAGTCTGTCGTGAGCGGTTCGTCGATCGAGGCTACCGTCGAAGTCCAGATTCCAAACGTAAAATTGCTGGAATACGAAGCCAGCGATACCCGTGTCTTGATCGGAGCCTCGGTTAGCACCGAGACAAAAACGTCTACTGCCGACGTGAGTGCCGACCATCGGCTCAAGGTCGGGTGTGGCAATTGGAAATAGTTCTGCAACGGGGATTTGCCAGCAAGATCTCCAGGATAGGTAAAGGGAACGGTTCCAAGAGTCCATGCCATCGAACCCGAACGATCGACTACCAAGCAGACATCCAT
>CAIXME010000430.1 GCA_903920425.1 uncultured Pirellula sp.
AAGCAGTCCCATCCAGCCTGGGGTTCGAGTGCTAGACTCGTTGAACGTGCGCGACTCGGGTTTTCGTCGCGCTCTCGCTGGTGGGTTGACCACGCTCAATATCATGCCCGGTTCGGGGCACCTTATCAGTGGCCAAACGGTCTATTGCAAGCTGCGTTTCTACGAGTCTTCACCCCGCACGATCGATGAAATTTTGATTCGCGATGCGGACGGCAAGCCGGTTGGAGGGCTCAAAATGGCCAATGGCACCAACCCGATTGGTGACGCTCCGTTTCCTGGCACACGGGGCAAATCGGCGTTTCTCGTTCGCGAGCAATACATCAAAGCGCGCGAGTATCATTCCAAAGTAGTCGCCGCCAAATCGGATCCCGAAAAGTTGCCACCACGCGATCTCCACATGGAAGCATTGGTCGAGGCGATGCAAGGTAAGCGGATTGTTCATCATCACACGCATCGACACGATGACATTGTTACCGTCATTCGCCTTTCTCAAGAATTCGGGTTCAGGACAGTTCTGCATCACGTCAGCGAAGGTTGGAAAGTCGCAAAAGAAATTGCGGATGCAAAGCTACCATGTTCGATCATCGTTATCGATTCTCCGGGTGGGAAACTCGAAGCACGCGATATGACGTTCCGCAATGGGCGTGTGCTCGATGAAGCGGGTGTTCGTGTGGCGTTTCATACGGACGATTGGATTACGGATTCACGCGTTTTCATGCGGTCAGCAGCGTTGGCTGTGCGTGCTGGAATGAAACACGGTCGAGCTGTTGAAGGGTTAACGCTTGCCGGCGCCGAGATGCTTGGGCTAGAAGAACAGATTGGTTCTTTGGCCGTGGGCAAAGATGCCGATGTCGTCCTACTCAGTGGCGATCCCATGAGCGTGTACACACGCGTGCTGGAGACTTGGGTGGAAGGCAAAAAAGCATTCGATTTGAGTCGGCCGGAGGATCAGCTTTTTGCAGAAGGTGGCTTGGGTGCAGGACATGATCTAGATCCATTCTTGTGCTGCTATGCTCAATCTTGGCAAGTCGGAGGTGCAAAATGAGTTTATTAGTACGACGTGTTGTTTGCTCGTGGTTCGCGTGTGCTGTTTCGGTCGGGTCTTCTTTGGCGGCCCCACCGCTGGTGATTCAAGCCGAGAAGATCTATACCGTCTCTGGACCAGTGATCGAAAACGGATCTATCGTTTGTGCCGACGGAAAGATCGTCGCTATTGCTGAAACCAAACAGATTACTATTCAAAGCGATGCCAAGGTAATCAAGGCATCCGTGGTGTTGCCTGGTCTGATCGATGTTCGAACATGTGTTGGGCTTTCGGGAATCTTCAATGCGAAACAAGACTCCGATCAGTTGGAGTCTTCATCTCCATTGCAGCCCGAGCTGCGAGCGATCGATGCATTCAATCCTCGTGAAGAGTTGGTCGATTACATTCGGGGGTTTGGAATCACCACTATTCATACGGGCCATGCACCAGGTGAACTTATCGCTGGTCAAACACTGATTGCCAAAACCGCTGGCAACACGGTAGAGCAGGCGTTGATGATCGATGGTCGCGCGATTGCGGCTACGCTAGCCGAGGCTTCCTCCAAGTCGGGCAAACAAAGTCCTGGTACCCGCGGAAAACAGATGGCCATGATGCGTGCGCTTTTCATTGAAGCCAAGGAGTATCAAGCCAAGCGAGACAAAAAGCCGGCAAAGGCTTCAGAGGGGGCAGATGCTGCCGCCGGTCCGGTTGAGAGTGCCGTTCCTCGCAATCTGAAACTAGAAGCCATTGCGGAAGTTCTATCAGGTAAGAAGGCCTTGATCATCACCGCCGACCGCTCGCAAGATATCGCTTCAGCCCTTCGTTTGGCGAGCGAGTTCGGTATTCGCATTTGGCTCGACAGCGCTGCTGAAGCGCACATGATGATTCCGCAAATTCAGGAAGCAGGCGTTTCCATTTTGTTGCATCCAAGCATGGCTCGGGCCGGGGGCGAAAAAGAGAACCTAACCTTTCTGAATGCAAAGATGCTACACGATGCCAAGATCCCGTTTGCTATACAGGGTGGATACGAAGCGTATGTCCCTAAGGCACGCGTGGTGCTATTCGAAGCTGCGATTGCAGCGGCGCACGGGTTGCCAAGAGAGGCCGCGATCGAATCGATAACCCTATCACCAGCCCGCATACTGGGCATCAGCGACCGTGTAGGTTCCATCGACATAGGCAAAGACGCCGACTTGGCACTGTACGATGGCGACCCGCTGGAATACACAACGCACTGCACCGGAGTGATCATCAATGGGCAGGTCGTTTCGGATCAGGTGAATTAGGAACCACGGATAGCACAGATGACACGGATCCCGATATTGCAATAAGTAGCGCTCGTTGGATTATCAAATTCGGTTTAAATCCGTGTGGTCCGTGTCATCGGTGGTTGCGTTATGAGGCTATCCATGGTTCCACCACGGATAGCACCGATGTCTCGGATGATGTCCTGCAATGCCGGTTTAATGGAACCGATAACCCAACAACGGCATGGGCTTTCGCTGGGTTTTGGTGACGCAAATCCTTGCGGTCTCATCGTTTAGCTCAAGCTGTGGGCGTTCGTCGCTGGTGGGAGATTCCGCCTGTCGCTATTCGATTTTTGTACGCTACAATGAGGGGCCCATTTCGTAGCGACGTTTCGAAATGTTCCCACCATATACCAACGAATCCAGTTCGTTTCCTCTACCGAATTGACTAAACAGATGCTTCATCGATTGCATGTCTTGTTTTTATCTGGCGTTGCTGCGTTAACAGTCTTGCTGCCATTCCATAGTTCTGTGTTTGCTGAAACCAAGGCAACCAAACAGATCGTGTTTATCGCCGGTGGACCAAGCCACGATTATGGTTCGCACGAACACTATGCCGGCTGCCGAATTCTGGCGGACACCGTTCTGCGTACCGATCCTACCGTTAAATGCGAAGTGATCCGAAATGGTTGGCCCGCGGACGATACATTGCTGGATACGGCAGATACGATCGTGATCTATTCCGACGGCGGTGGGGGGCATCCGTCCTTGCCGCACCTGGAACGATTGAAAAAGCAGATGGACCGAGGGGCTGGTTTGGTCTGTTTGCACTATGCGGTCGAAGTGCCCAAAGATCGCGGCGGGCCAGAGTTTTTGTCCTGGTTAGGCGGCTACTTTGAAACCAATTGGTCCGTGAACCCACACTGGGACGGCAAATTCGACGCACTCCCAAAGCACCCGATCACGGCGGGTGTAAAGCCCTTCCAAACTCGCGATGAATGGTATTTTCATATGCGTTTCCCCGAAGGGATGCAGGGCGTAACGCCAATCCTCTCGGCGGTCCCGCCAGCAAACACTATGGATCGTCCTGATGGACCACACAGCGGAAATCCAGCAGTTCGAAAAGCGGTTGCGCGGGGCGAGTCGCAACATGTCGCGTGGGCAACGGAGCGGCCAAACGGTGGTCGATCCTTCGGTTACACGGGGGGCCATTTCCATTGGAATTGGGGGCGTACTGAGCCAACCAAATTGGTTGCGAACGCAATCCTCTGGACGGCCAAGCTAGCGGTACCTGATTCCGGAGCGGTCGTTGAACCTCAGGGTGCGGAACAGCTCAAGCTGAACCAAGACGAAACCATTCCGAAGGATTTCGACGCTCAGCGAATCAACAAGGAATTTCAACTCATTTCCACCAATGCGACAGGTAAACAAGCTCCTGCGCCCGGGAAGGTTTTGTTTTCATCTCAAACGTTGAACGCGCAAACCTCGCGTCATCAGATTGACGTCGATGTGGATGTGACCGGAGTCAAAAAACTCTATTTGATCGTCACGCCTGGGGCGGATGGATATGGATTTGATTGGGCCGATTGGGTCGAGCCAAAATTGGTCGGCAAACAAGGCGAGAAGTCGTTGTTGGATTTGGAATGGTTTCAAGCGACTGCCGATTTTGGCAAAGTCTCTAAGAATGCGAATGCCGAAGGTGGCCCGCTGCAAGTTCGCGATCAAGTCGTGAAAGGTATCGGAACGCATGCAAGTAGTGTCATTGGCTACGATTTGCCCGCAGGTTTCGAGCGTTTTCAAGTTACTTGCGCGTTAGACAAAAATGGTGTGGGAAGAGACCCGCAGCAAACGTCCGTGCGGTTTCATATCGCAGCGGAGGGAGTTCCGGAGGGCCTCAACAACTGGGGGAACCCTGGTTCAGGTGAAGAGCACAAAAGCGAAAACGCGGTTGCTGGGTTAGTCGTTGCCGATGGGCTGCAAGCTTCGCTAGCGGCATCCGAGCCCTTGCTCAAGAGTTTGACGAACATCGACATTGATCATCGCGGCCGAATATGGGCGTGCGAAGTGGTGAATTATCGCAAGCATAAAGATGATCGGCCTGAGGGAGATCGCATCTTGATTTTGGAAGATACCGACCAGGACGGCCTCGTTGATAGTTCCAAGGTTTTTTATCAAGGACGAGATATCGATTCGGCTTTGGGGCTTTGTGTGCTGGGGAATCGCGTATTGGTTAGTGCGGCTCCCTACGTTTTTGAGTTCATTGATGAGAATGGCGATGACGTCCCCGATTCTAAACGCGCGATTTTGACCAAGACCGGTGATCCCCAGCATGACCATTCGGTGCATTCGTTTGTGTTCGGTCCGGATGGAAAACTCTACTTTAACTTTGGCAATACAGGGCATCGGCTTTGCGATGCAAACGGTACGCCCATCAAAGATCGATGGGGACGCGAGATAAATGATTCGGGTAAACCCTATCGTCAGGGAATGGTTTTTCGCTGCAACGAAGATTTGAGCGACATGGAAGTCTTGGGCCACAACTTCCGCAATAACTATGAGGTCAGCGTGGATTCGTTTGGTTCGCTCTGGCAATCCGACAATGATGATGATGGAAATAGAGCTACTCGTATCAATTACGTGATGGAGTTTGGCAACTTTGGCTACACCGACGAGATCAACGGCGCGGGTTGGCAAGCCGAACGCACCAATTGGGAATCCGAGATTCCCGAGCGCCATTGGCACCTCAATGACCCTGGTGTTGTTCCGACGATGCTGATCACGGGTGCTGGGTCACCGACAGGGATCACCGTGTACGAAGGAGACTTGTTGCCGGAGCGATTTCGCAATCAAGTGATTCACTGCGATGCTGGCCCGAACGTAGTTCGCGCTTACATTGCGAAGCCGCAAGGGGCAGGGTATTCCGCCACAGTGGAGAATATTGCAGTTGGCGAATACGATCGATGGTTCCGCCCCGCGGATGTTTGCGTCGCACCTGACGGTTCTCTCTTTGTTTCCGATTGGTACGATCCGGGTGTTGGTGGTCATAACATGGTGGATATGGAACGGGGGCGGCTGTTCCGCATCGCGCCACCGGGCACCAAGTACAACGTGCCAAAATATGATTTGTCGACGGCGGCTGGAGCCACAGCAGCTCTCCAGAACCCATGCAACTCGGTCCGGTACCTTGCGTACAAGGCGCTCGTCAAGATGAAGGGTGCGGCTTCGTCGGCGTTGGACAAACTAGCAACCTCCGCCAACCCCCGTCATCGTGCTCGTGCCCTTTGGATCTTGAGCCAGAATGGCGATGTTGAAACCGTAGTCAAGCGCGCCACATCGGATTCAGATTCGGATGTTCGGCTTACCGGCATTCGCATTGCAAGACAGCACAACCTAGCAACGAAAAAGTACATTCCTATGTTGTTGGGTGACAAGAGTCCTGCTGTGCTACGCGAGTTACTCGTTGCCCTCCGAGAGGACAAGTCCAGTGATATGCCTGGTTATTGGGTAGAGCTGGCTGGCAAATATGACGGTGTAGACCGATGGTACCTAGAGGCGCTCGGCATTGCTGCGATGGATCGATGGGATGATTGTTTGAGCCAGTGGAAGAAATCCACCGGCGGTAACCTTGATAGTCCTGCAAGCCAACGGATTGCATGGCGAGGTCGCGGTGCACTAGCTGCAGAAATGCAGTCCATGCTGCTTCGCAATCCCAACATCAAGGGCAATGAAATACCTTCCTTGTTCCGAGCACTAGACTTCCAGGATGCAGAGTCACGCAAGAAAGCGTTGCGTGCTCTGCTCGATCTAGCCAGTACCAACGGCTAATGGATTCCATTGGATCCGAGCCGATTACCCGTCCAAAATTGAATTCTTTATTTAAAGTGGCATATGACATTCCTCTCCAAACAAGCTTTGCTCGGCATCATATTTACTGTACCCGCTTTTTCTGCCGCCAATGTGTACGCGGATGAAAGCGATGACCAGTCGCGACGCGACCGCATTGTCGTGGAGGCGCTCATGCGTCTCGACGATGTCGATGTCAACGCCGATCCAAAACTAGCGGGTTCCGTTCGACGTTACCTGTCCCAGATCAAAAACGAACCTAGCCAGCTCAAAATCATCCAAAAGCTCAAGGTGTCTGGTCTCGGCGATCACTTGTTGGAAATGGCAACCAAATGGGGTGCTAGTACGCAATCGGTTCAGGCGTTGGATTTGTCCGTCGAGCAAGGGAGCTTGCCAGAAATCAAGAGATTGTTGACTACCAAAGAACCAGATGAACGTGCCATGGCGTTGTCCAAAGTGTTGCCGTTGAGCAACCGAAAGGAAGTTTTGGACACGTTGATTGCGTTGATACAAGACGATCAAGTTGCCAAGTCCATAAAGGTGGATGCTGCAGTGGGTTTGTCTCGCAGCAAGGCGATGCATCCGGTGCTCGTTCGATTGGCGCGGGCTGGGAAATTGCCGGATGATGCGAAGTCTCTCATCGGTTCTGCCATTCGTAACTCCGACGATGAGTCGATCAAAAAGGTGGCGGCGGAGTTGTTCCCGTTGCTCAAAACCTCTCAATCGCAGCTTCCGTCGATCGAAGAAATGGTCAAGCGAAAAGGGAACGCCAACGAAGGCAAAAAATTGTATCAAGGCGTCGCAACGTGCTCGCAATGCCATATGGTGGGCACCGAGGGCAAGAATGTAGGACCGAGTCTGACCGAGATTGGTAGCAAGCTGTCCAAGGATGCTTTGTACGTTTCGATTCTTGCTCCGAGCGCGGGCATCAGTCATTCCTTTGAAGCATACGCGGCGCGTACGACGGATGACGAAGTTGTCACGGGGTTGCTGGTTTCCGATACGGCTGAAGGGGTCACTATCAAGGATGCGAAGGGTATCGAGAGAACGATTGCCCGAAAAGATCTTGAACAGCTTAAGAAGCAAGACAAGTCGCTCATGCCTGAAAATTTGCAGGAAACGATGAGCGAACAGGGATTAGTGGACCTCGTGGAGTATTTGACAACACTCAAGAAGCCATAGGTCATCGAGTGTCTTTGTCAAAGCGAGGGTCCTAGCTCGTAACGTACGGTATCAGTCCGACAAACGGAATCGTTTGAGCTCTTGCAAAAGATACAGCCAAGGTAGGTATACGATTAAAACGTAAGAGATACCTACTACGAGTGCGACTACGATGGAGACCACGGATGCGACCCAACGTCCTTGGGATTCGATTTGGTTGTCAGAGCGCTGCTTGAGGTGCGATGCTATTTCATCGAGCATTGCAGCACCTTGGGTGCTATCCAAGGCTCCCTGCTCCATCAGTTCGAGGACGGATCTGCAGGCGGGTGCAAGCAGTTTTTCTCCGTCCAATGCACCGAGGGCCCCCGATGCAAGTTCTTTCGTTAGGATGGCAGCGGATTCTGCTTTTATCAGTGATTTTGCGATGGACGCTGCGTGGGACTGCAAACGCCATTGATGAGCAAGATCGCGGGGCCATCCTTGGGTGTTGTAGGAATTGCGTCGCCAAAGAAAGTAGAGCAGTGGCGCAACGCACAGTGAGGCTGCGACGATGCTCCATTGGATCCAATGATCGCTGATGAACTCGATCGCGTAAAACCATTTTGGTAACTCAACGTGAATGCTTTCCAGGTTGGACTTGTAGTTCGGAACTAACGAGTGAATGGACCAACCAACCGATGCAACGGAAAAGAAAATCAAGATCAGAGGGTAGATCATTCTCAAGCGATACCTGTTGTTCGCTTGCGCCATGTTGATTTGAATGCTCGCCCAGCTTTCGATTGCGGTGGCCAAATCGTGGGATGCTTCGCCTGCGGCAATCGTGGCCTTCAGGCTTCGTTCCGCTGGGCGTGATCCGTTTGCGATAATGTCTTGGAGAGACTCACCCCGTTCGAGCCTGGAATGAACATGGGATGCTGTCGTTGAAAGAACCGACGGCAATTCGGACGCAATCGCTTTCAAGCCTCGTTCGAATGGCAAGCCCGAACGAATCATAGGAGCAATATGCGAGCAGAGCTGAATCCGTTGAGCATCCGTCAGGGTGTTAGTTTTCATATTTCATTACGCTGCCGCTCAAAATGGCGACGAAAGGTGAGCTCATCGATCATGCCCTGATCCAATAGCTTCTGTGCTTGTACTTGTAATGGTACGAGCCCTTGTGCTAAAGCGGCGTCATGGATGGATTGCATTCGAGCACCATCGAGGATGGCCTTTCTGAGTGCTAGTTCAATAGGAGGCAGGGATTCTACAATCAGCTGTCTGGTTCGCGAGCTTTGGGAGCCATCTACTATGGAGTTAGATCGGAGGAGGAGTTGTGCCAGCAGCAAAGAAAGCGCCGAGGCAAGTTGGTGAATTGGAACCTGCATGTCGATCAGTCGCGTCAATGCATCCGCGACACTGCGCGCGTGCATTGTGGTAATAACCAATTGGCCCGACATGGCCGCTTGGAAAGCGATGTGT
>CAIXME010000431.1 GCA_903920425.1 uncultured Pirellula sp.
CAATCCGACTTGGCGAATGTTGTTGCTGCAGGACATACGACGTGCTGCTTCGCGGGCGGCTTGTACTGCTGGTAGCAGCAAGCCAACGAGAATACCGATGATCGCAATGACCACCAATAGCTCGACGAGGGTGAACCCCCCAAGCTTTCGACGACTCATAAGAAACTCCGATAAGAAAAAACGCCAAAACAATGCCACGACAATGCGGCTAAAGATGCTACTAATAATATCGGAGGGCAACTTTCCGCTCAATAATTTGAGGTCCAAAAACTCCGATTTTATGAAAAATTATAGCGCCACGGTCCTGGATACCGTCGCGAAAGCCTCGCAAGGGGGGATGCGGCGCCTTAGAGCTGCTTTGCTTGCATAAGGCATGCTGATTGTTTCTGAGTTTTTTGCGTGCATTCAGCCTTCAATTCCTTTTCAGAATGCTATGGCTTGGTTGGCCAGCGAATGCTACTTTCCGGACGGTTGGGTGAAACTGGCGTCAGCCTAAATGTCTATCAGAGATTTAGCGGCTAAAGTCCGAGCAAAGGAATGTGGAATGTATAAGCTCTTGTTGTGTTGGCGGTACCTCAAGACAAGGTGGATTGCCTTGGCTTCGATCGTCTCGGTGACCCTCGGTGTGGCTACCATGATCGTGGTTAACAGCGTCATGGATGGCTTTACTTCTCAAATGCAGGACCGGATGCACGGGATCTTGAGCGATCTCGTGGTGGAAACCAGGTCGACCAACGGAATTGCAGAGCCCAATTGGTATGTCGACCGGATTCGCGGTCGGCTGGGTGATTCCGTGCAAGGCATCACGACCGTGGTGACGTTACCTGCCATGATGACGTTCCATCACAACGGAAACGCTCACACCCAGCAGATCAATCTGATCGGTATCGACAAAGAGACGTATGCCAGCGTCAGCGATTTCAGCAAATACCTGTTGCACCCTGACAATAAACAAAAGCTTGATTTTGTTCTGAAGCAGTCTGGTTACGCCCCAGAACGCGAAGCGCTGCAGCCTGCTGGTTGGGAGCATCGCACTCGGGTTGAAACATTGAAGAAAGCACGCCTTTCCGAGATGGAACGGTACCGATTGTTGCAAGAAAAGATCAGCGCAGAGCAACGTCAACAGATCGCATCTGACGTCGCTACCCTACCATCAACGAACGATGAGGTTTCGACGGAAGCCACCAATGGCGACGCGGCAGTGTCGCCCAATACGACTGCCAGCGCAACGGATGAAATCAATCAGTTGGCTGCCGGACCGTCTTCTTTCGGCGCTGCGACGCCGAGCGCTCCGAGAGGACACGTCTTTGATGCCGCGAACGAACAACGCATTGGTATCGTTCTCGGTATTGGAATCGGCAGTGTGCGCGGCCGCGACTCCGATGGCAAGGTAAAGGACTATTTCTTTATCCGACCCGGCGATGATGTGAGCGTTGCGTTCCCGAATGCGGGATCTCCCCCTCGGGCGATCGATGAAATGTTTACCGTGGTTGATTTTTACGAAAGCAAAATGAGCGAATACGATGCGACCTTTGCTTTCGTGCCCATTGAAGCGTTGCAACGTGCACGAGGGATGATCGACCCGGTCAGCCAGCAAGGTGCAGTGACCTCGATTCAAATCAAGCTTAAGCCGGACGCGGATCTTCAAGTTGCTCGCGATGCGCTGCGAGATGAGTTTCCACCTGCCGAGTCGTATGTCCAAGTAAACTCGTGGCGCGATACACAAGGACCGCTTCTCGCGGCTGTGCAACTCGAGACGACCATTCTGAACATTCTCCTATTCATGATCATCGCGGTAGCCGGGTTCGGTATCTTGGCGACGTTCTTTATGATCGTCGTGGAAAAGACTCGCGATATTGGTGTCCTCAAATCGCTCGGCGCTCCAGGAACGGGGATCGCTTCGATCTTCCTCGGATACGGCGTGCTGCTAGGCTCGGTCGGCTCCGGCGTTGGCGTGGTTTGCGGTTTGCTCTTCGTCTGGAATATCAACGAAATTGCTCGGGTGTTGGAATGGGTAACCGGGCGAGAAGTCTTTGATCCAACGGTCTACTACTTCGATACCATCCCAACCATCCTTCATCCTTTTATGATCGTTTGGGTCAGTGTAGGAGCGGTCGCGATAGCGATTTTGGCGAGCGTCCTACCTTCCATCCGAGCCGCTCGAATGCATCCTGTGGAGGCACTGCGATATGAATAGCACAACACCCGTCAAGCAAAACACCAAGCCAAACGCTTCAGCCATCCCGCCTTGGCGTGTCGTGCGTCCGGAGTCGGACGGTGCCGATCAAGTCGCGGCCCAGACCGTTACCGAAAAAACCATCGTTCTTGCCAAGAACGTGACGAAGTCCTATCGAAGGCACAAAACAAGTGTCGCGGTTTTGAAGGGCGTTGACTTTTCTGCAGACCAAGGAAAAGTGACGGCGATCGTCGGTCAAAGCGGATCCGGTAAAAGCACACTGCTCCATCTGTTGGGGACTTTGGACAAACCCGATAGCGGCGAAATCCACTTTGCCAACCAACGTATCGACAATCTCTCCGCACGCCAGCGAGACTTGTTTCGCAACAAAAAGCTTGGAATGATTTTCCAGTTCTACCACCTGTTGCCCGAACTGACATTGCTGGAAAACATTGTTGCTCCCGCGATGATCGGACAGAGTCTTTTTTCGTACTTTCGAAACCGTTCCGGAATTTTGCGACGAGCCAAATCGTTAGCGGATATGGTTGGACTGTCGCATCGACTCCATCATAAACCCAACGAACTCTCCGGCGGAGAAATGCAGCGTACGGCGATCGCACGCGCGTTGATCACCGATCCCAAACTGCTCTTGGCCGATGAGCCAACGGGGAACTTGGATCAGGAGTCAGGGCAGTCGATCCTGCAACTTCTGCGCAATCTCAACGAAGAGACGGGTTTGACCATCGTTATGGTGACGCATGATGAGAACATCGCAGCGCAATGCGATGCATTGGTCCGTCTCAAGGGCGGCAAAGTGGAACGCCTTAAGTGATTTGGTAATCCTTAGCGATTGTAGGGATTGGCCTCATGTTTTTGGTTCATGACGGCCGATTTTACGACTACAGATAAAGCTCGCGAAGACCATTTCACCTACGGAACCGAACGGATGTACGAGTCATTTTTTGGATTTGTCAAACGACCATTCCTAGCCGTTTCTACGCTTGACCGCTACTTTCCGGCAACCAGCATCGAGCAAACTTTCCAGACCACGGCGCGGGCCATCCAGCGCGGCGAAGGGCCCGTGGCGATCTTTGGTGGAGCCGGGCTCGGGAAGACGATGTGCTGCTTGCGCATCGCGGAGAACTTCCGCCGCAATTTCGAAGTCGTCATGCTGGCCAGCTCTCAGCTCATCACGCGGCGTGCGCTCCTGCAGAGCTTGCTCTTTGAATTGCGAATGCCCTATCTCGACATGTCGGAAGGTGAACTGCGATTAACGCTGATGAACCGACTGCAACCTTCGACTGAGAATCCGACCGACGGGCTCGTTCTCATCATCGATGAAGCGCAGACTCTTTCGATGAAACTGCTCGAAGAGATTCGATTGCTCACCAATGTGGTTCGAAACGGCGTGCCGCGTGTCAGGTTGGTATTGTGCGGTACCATGCGACTTGAGGAATGCCTTGCCCACCCGCATATGGATTCACTCAATCAACGTCTCGCTGCTCGGTGCTACCTCACACCGCTGAGCATCCAAGAGACGGGTCACTACGTCACCCACAAGATTGAGCTCAGCGGTGTCAACAGCGCGAGCATTGTTACCAAGGACGCGCTAGACGCCATCTACCGGGGCTCGGACGGAATACCTCGTTTGATCGATCAGCTAGCAGACCAAGCACTGATGCTCGCATGCAACGACCGAGAAAGACCGGTATCGGCTGCGATGGTTGGTCGCGCTTGGTGCATGCTCCAACAGTTGCCTAATCCATGGAGCGAACCGGAATCGATCTCCAAAGAACCAGTAACCGAAGCGATCGTTTCGCAATCAGCTCCTACGATTGCGACACCAACTCTTGCGAAACCCCGATCGGTAGAAAGTACCAACCGAAACGTTGTTCCCGTAACGACTCCGACGCTACCAACGACATCGACACCGGCGGCTGCACCTTTCAAGAGCGTCGATACCGCGACCAAACAACCGGCAATTGAATTCGGTCAACTCGACGATGATTTTGATTCGGACCTCAATACGTTTAATGTGCCTGTAACAAATGCTCCATCGTTGTTTCAGTCGACGTTGCCTCCGTTTGAAACGCAAGCAAAACCAGCTCCGATGCAGGCAAGCAACACGTTGCCAAGCATCGCAGATGGCCGAGATTTCGATGAGGATTTCACGGCTGCATCGAATCCTGCTGCACCGAACTCCTCAGAAGTGAATTCAACGACGCCTCGCAAGAAGAATCTCTTGGATGTCTTCGCCGGGGATTTTGACGAAGAGTTCTCGATCCCAGTTCAATCGTCCGGTAGCTATCAAGCCTACTCAGGCGCGGCATACGGCAATCTCAATCACGATCTGACTCACTTTAGCACGCAACCGACCGGTGCAAATCTGAATCGCCGTGTTGAGATCGAAGAGGCGAATGAATTCTTAAGCAATCCCTTTGCTCCCAACCAGAACATGCTCTCCAGAGCATTTCAATTGGACAAAGCTGCGGATGACGCGCACGACGAAGAAACTACGGCCTTTACCTCCGCATTGGAATCGGCCTATTCGGAGCCTGTCTCGAACATCTCGGCAGAGCAAGCCGCGAACCTCGAACGCCAAATCGAAGATGAAATGCGCGAGCTTGTCTCGGGACTGAATTTGAACGCGATGACCTTCGATCCGTCTACGTCGATCGATACCATCACCAACCAAATCTCCTTTCAAGAAGACACGTTGCAACACGAAACAAATTTCCAAGCTTCTCCAATGCGATCGCCACGGGGCGAGGAACAGCGACTGGCGCATCAGTCGCATTCTGATGTGATTGCGTTTAGCAATTTGCACGACCGATCGGAACTCGGGGGAAGGCATGAAATGTCGTCCTTTAACTCGGATGAGCAACGCGCAGCCATGAGCGATGATCGTGATCTCTTGGTGATCGAGGATGAATTGGAATCGGTTCGTCGTGGGGTACAACAAGCAACAACGACCACGCGAGCCGTTTTGCATCCCTATGCGAAACTTTTCACGAAACTGAGAAATTCATGATTCCTTCTGAATCTAGCAACAGCCTCAATCGTTGGATCCCCAAGTTAGAAACCTATCGGGCTGCGTTCGATCAGCATGCGAGCGAATCTCCGCTGTCCTTGGTAAACGAACCGCTGGCTTCTGAGACCGTTGAGCCCACGTTCTTCGATGAGCCAAGCGCCAGCCTGGTCCCTGCCGCGAAATCGTCGCAGGATGAAGGGATCCAGAACGATGGACCGCTCCATCCGCAGGATGCGGCTGCGACGCCGGAATCGATTCCGTTTCGAGCGTTGGTTATCGGCTCGGAATCCGAGGTCGTCTCGGTTGCGTCTGAGCGCGAATTGTCGTCGCAACAAACGAGCACCGAATTGCCATCGCAGCAAACCAGCACCGAAAGGGCGTACACCATCCCCTTTCCTGAACCAGCCACTGAGACCAGGGCTGATACCGATAACGCCCCGACCGTTTTGCATTTGCCCATCGATGGCATCGTAAAGTCTTGCCGCAAGGCGAGACCTTATTTGCTCGGGTTTGGTAGCTTGGGTCAATTTCCGTCTGCACTGGACCAGCAATCGGTTCAGTCGTGCGTGGCGCGAGAGCTTGCTTTGCGTGTTGCCAGCAAGATCGATGTGGACGCAATGGTTATCCAGTTGTCCTCCCTGTCCAAGTCGGATCACACGGTTGCTACCGCCTCGTCGGAACAGAGTACGGACCTCCAGGACATGGGGGGATGTTTGCGAGCGACATGGTATGACACCAACGATCCGCGAGAGTCTCAAAAAATCTGGTACAGGCAACTAGCAGAATTGTCTCGCTGGAAACAGCAGTTCGGTCTAATCGTCATTGATCTTGGAGATGCGGCCTCCCCGATCGCCGCGCGAGTGGGTAGATTGTGTCACGGTCTGGTAATCCAACTGCATGCCACGCAGAGCGCTCGCAAGTCCATTCACGCGATTAATGCCCTGAAAAAGCAACGATTGAATATACTTGGTGTTTGGTCGACCGAACCGAGTGCGCATCGTCGCGCGGCTTAGTTGACCGATTGGCAACAGCGTTGCCATCGCAGCAAGTTATTTCCGAATTGCCTTTATCCTTCTTCTGCCCTCGAGGCTCGTTATGGTCCGTTGTTTAGTTACTGGTGGTGCTGGTTTCATTGGTTCGCATATTGTCCGCGGGCTCCTCGATGCTGGACATCGAGTCCGTGTGCTTGATAGCCTCTGCACGGGCAAACGAGAAAACCTAGAAGAAGTCTCCGATCGGATCGAATTCATCGAGGGGGATATCTGCGATGGAATCGCCGTTCGAGAAGCCCTATCTGGTGTAGAGCGAGTATTCCATCAAGCCGCATTGGCTTCGGTTCCGTTGTCGCTCGAGCGTCCACTGGATACGCACGCGGCCTGCACCACAGGGACTCTCAATATGCTGCATCATAGTGTGCAAGCTGGGGTGAAGCGATTTGTTTATGCGGCGAGCAGCAGCGCATACGGAGATCAACCCACATCGTCCAAACGGGAGACGGACTTGCCCATGCCTCTGTCCCCCTATGCCGTGGCAAAGCTCGCTGGAGAGTACTACTGCCAGGCTTACTTTCATAGCTTCGGGCTGGAAACCGTTGGTATCCGTTACTTCAATGTGTTCGGGCCTCGACAAGATCCCAATAGCCCTTACTCGGCTGTTATCCCGCTATTTGTGAGTAGGATTCTGACCGGCCAACGCCCTGTGATCTTTGGTGACGGTCTGCAGTCTCGTGACTTTACCTACATCGCCAACGTCGTTCACGGTAATCTGCTGGCTGCGGAGCGTCCCAACATTGGTGGACGTGTGATCAATGTCGCTGATGGTGGGCAAACAACACTTTTGCAATTGTTAAAGCTCTTGAGCCAACTTTTGGGAAAGCCTATCGAGCCTGATTTTCAGCCGGCACGCGTTGGTGATGTACGAGAAAGCCTAGCAGACATCACATTGGCTCGCAAATTGCTCGGATACGAGCCACAGGTTCGACTTGAGGAAGGCATCAAGCGCACGATTGCCTACTACAGAGATTCGGTTTCGGAGTACGCTCGGTAGTATGCTGATTTATTCTATTGCAGTCCTGTTGATCGCATGCTTGCCTGTGTTGATGTTCGTTCGGAACATCCAGTTGTTTCAGCCGGCATGCAACGAGTCGCAACGGCTTGCTCAAGCCAGCAACTGCGGTGTGAGTGTACTGATCCCCGCTCGGAATGAAGCATCGAGCATCGGCCCTGCTCTCGAAGCAATTCTCGATTCTAGCCATGCTCAATTCGAAGTGCTCGTCTTGGATGACCATTCCGAGGACGAAACAGCCAGCATTGTTAAGTCGTACGCGAGCCGAGATCCACGGGTACGATTGTTTCAATCGAATCCATTGCCTAGCGGGTGGAATGGCAAACAGCATGCGTGTTGGCAATTGTCCAAGTTTGCGCAGTTCGAAAGCCTATTGTTCCTGGACGCGGATGTGCGTCTAACCCAAGATGCCATTACGCGTTGTGTTGCCGAGCAGCGTTTTCGCGAAGCTCCTTTGGTCAGTGGTTTTCCATATCAAGAGACGGGGACGCTCGCGGAAAAGATGCTGATTCCTTTGATGCACTACGTTCTGCTTGGATATTTACCGATCGACCAGATGCGGTCATCGCTCGGCGTTGGGCTTGCTGCAGGGTGTGGCCAACTGTTTCTAGCCGACAAGCAAGCGTACATGAACTCGGGTGGCCATGAAGCAATCCGTTCCTCCAGGCACGATGGAATTCAGCTGCCTCGTCTATTCCGCAAAGCCGGCTATCGCACCGATATTTTTGATGCTACCGATATCGCACGCTGCCGGATGTATACCACGACCAATCAAGTGATGAATGGATTGCTCAAGAATGCGACCGAAGGAATCGCCAATCGGAAGTTGATACTCCCCTTTACGATCCTTTTAATGGGTGGATCGGTGCTCCCATTCTTCACCTTGGCGTGGGGCATGATACAAGGATTGCCCCTGCCGGCTTGTTTGGTGCTCGCGTTCGCATTTGCCCTTTCGTACATCCCTCGGATTATGGCAACGTATCGATTTGCTCAGTCACCCATCGGAGCCATTTTGCATC
>CAIXME010000432.1 GCA_903920425.1 uncultured Pirellula sp.
TATGCGATCGATGGCCCGTGCCCAGAGACCATTTCCAAATGATAGCCTACGAGCAGGATCTGTTTCCGCAACCTTACGTTGGACATAGGTCTTGCCGAATAAAGCTCTGAAACTGCTTTCTCGCTCGGCCAGCGACACCCCTAATAATGGGAACCCATTTACTACAGGGATCGAATAGAGTACCGATTCAGTCGGTCCATTCTACCTGAGCTTGTGTTCGCTTCGCTTCCTCAATGGCAGTCAGTCGTTCCTCTAAACTATGGAGATGCGAGAAAAAGTAAACGCCGCAGCTGGTGTCCGTGCGATACGTTGAAATGGCCAACGCCATGTACTTCAAACTCGCGTTGTAGTTACCACGCTCCAGGTTCAATTCGCTTAGTGCGAGACATGCAGAATGCCTAAAATCTTCGATGTTCCTAGAGAAAGATGCGCGAAACTTCGGATTGGGTAGCGCGAGAACGGCTGAATAGGCATACGTTGCTCCACGGAAATTTTCTGTTTCCACCAAGGTGGTCGCCAAGTTCATGATGGATGCAAACGACGCGTCGGTGTCCAGGTAACTCAATGCTGTACGAATCCAACACCATTGAGCCTCTATTTTGTGTCCATCTCTCCACAAGTCATTTCCATTTTCGACGCCAGCCCATGCCAAATCCAGCAACTCAGGGCGCTTGGCCTCCATAAGATACTCAGTTCGTTTCTCTGGATCGGTGATCCGAGACAGCAAATCGGAAGTGACTTCCTTCTCAAGGTCCCCATTTAGATTGTCCACCGATAGATGGTTATGCCTTGCCAGTCGCATTATGACAACTTCTTGGGCCAACACGGAGCCAGATGATGCAACAGCAAAAGCGATAGTGATTAGCACGATCGAGCAGACCAGTATCAAACCTCTCTTTTTCACTTTATCACCTCCTTGGTTTTCAGCTTTTGCCTTAATCATAACCGGAAGCCATCGTGCCTGTTGCTTCAATCATAAGCCGAAGCGCAACGGCTTGTTGCTGAAAATGGCATGCCGCCAGGCGATGCAACTATCACAACCCGACGCGTAAGTTTTGAAGTTGCGCTATTTGGATTTAGGGCCAAAGGCTCGACACATCCTCTGCCGGTGCCGCAAGGCACCGGACTGCAATTTTCCTGGATTTTAGGCCTGAAGGGCCGACACACTTTTCTCATGTGTCGCCCCTTCAGGGCTTGCCTCTCGGTTGGCCTTTGCACCGTGGCTTATCAGCCACGGCTAGGGATATGTCGGCCTTTCAGGCCTAATCAGCGCAACTTCAAAACTTACGCTTCGGGTTATGATTAAAACAACAGGCCTGTCAGCAGAGCATTCTTTGCCGTTAGTTCTTCAAAAGCTGGTAATGCATCAGCCAAGCAAGCTTCTCATTGGTCTTGTTGCATTCCAATATATGTATGTTTAGAATCTGGCACTATCTTATATTTCGCTACTATCGATGCCCATCTGAAAGTAATTTAAAGATGATTCAGTCGTTTCATCTCGTTCTTTGTTTCGTCCTTTTGATTGGATTTTTGGACAGCTCGCTCGACGCTCAAGAGATGCGCGTTTGGAAAAACAAGAGTGGCAAGTTCAAGATAGAGGCGACTTTCATCGCCGCAACCGACGACTCGGTTCAGATCCGACGCGCAGATAATGGAAAAACGATTTCAGTCAAACTGGAACAACTCTCAGAAGACGACGCAAAGTATGTCAAAGAACTCATGTCCAAATCCGGAGGTACAGGTTCGGAGATCAAGACTAATACGTCAAACACAACCGGTGCCGCCTCGATTCGAGTAGTCGATGAACAATCAGTTGAGCTGGTGCCTTATGGGAAGCTTCCGAATTTCGGACAAACGTTTCAATGGGTCGTTGAAAACCAGGAACCTGTCAGAGTTGTAGCTAAGGAACCTGCAGATACGACGGGATCACAAAAACGTAGTTTCAAAAAGATGACCGTTGCGGTACTGCCACCGCTTAATGCTGAACAGCGTCTTTCGTTGGTTAAGTCAGAAAGCAAAGCAGTATTGCAAGCGATGTGGGACGACGGTTTCACAGCCGTCGATTATACAACGCGACACCTCGAAGCGGGGCATATGACAGTTGATACGTACCGGATGGATATCCGGGGGGATAGGTCTAGCAGGTTTAACGGCCAGGCAGGTTCAACGACCAACTTTAGATTCCAAAAAGACAAGACGATTTTGGTTCAATCGTACTTCGGAGGCACCGAATCTGCTGCCAGCGATGCACTCCAATGTACCAGCAAAGTGGATGACGTAATCATGCAGGATAAAGGCTGGTTACCCAAGTTGACTGGCGAAGAAGCGTCTAAATCGGCTGTCCCACCAAAAGTTCGTCGTGAGATCGAAGCGTTGATTGCGCAATGCCTGAAGTTGGCCGATGAAGGCAAAGTACGCGAGATCCTAGCGATCTTACTGCCAAAGGATGCCAAAGAAGAATTGTTCAAAAACGAAGATGCAGTGAATGAGATCATCAAAAACTTTAAGCGAGAAGGGCAGGAATTCCGAGATAGCCTGAGCAAATGCGAATGGGAGTTTGCAACCTATTCTGCAGAAGAGCAATCGGTCAGCTTTAGCAACACCCGTCTGGAGTTCATCCTGGAAGACGGGAAATGGAAAATGAACTCGAAGAAAAAGGGCTAAGCGCAATCACGTTGATCCGAAAAACGGGCGACGAGCCGTTCCGGTTTGCTGAGCTGGAATGGAATACAAACCTAAACGAATTCTGGCAGTGGTCGTATTCCAATCTTCTTGGCAACGCAATCCCTGGGCACTCGGCGGAATACATCGTACGCCAAGCGCTCGGGTGTGACTGCAAGGTCCGGCAGGAGTGGAGTGCAATTGATCTACAATGGAAGACTATCGAAGGCAGAGTGATTCGTATTGAAGTGAA
>CAIXME010000433.1 GCA_903920425.1 uncultured Pirellula sp.
CGGCGGAGCATGATGTGGTTTCCTGGTTGCGTTGACCACCAAGGGGCCTGAGCAGCCCCAGTGTTTTTGAACCGTCGTTGCACCGATCCCATCGATGTCGGCTGCGGGGTTGCTGCGTGTAAACGTGACCCACAAGAAATTTCCCAGCGATCGACTTGTGAACTCCGAGTCGTCCACGAGCACGACCATTCTTAGACCTTGCCAGTGCGGGTCCTCGCGGAGTGAAGTGCCGAGTGACGCAACTTGATCGTCCCAGCAAGCCACGAATTGTTCCGTCGATTGGGCTGAGTACGTGTTGCATTGGATCGCTAGAACGCCAGGCAGGCACCAGCGTGGGTTGCTAAAGCCCGCCGGCAGTTTTAGCCCTTGGGGCATTTCGGTGGAGAGAGTCACCCGTTTGGGCCCGCTCGCCGCGATGACTACTTTAGAACCTTGGTTGAGTCCATCTCCGCTGTAGTCCAGCGTGTCCATGGTCGTGCGTGTTTGGAAATGCAAATCGCGTGTCCAGTCTACCCGTTCAAGCACATGCCTTAAGAACTCGTCTGCATGGTGAATATCCAAGCTCGAGTCGTCCATGGAGTTGGCGATGATCACATACTTTGCGAGCGACATTTGACCTTGGCCTAGTACGGCGTTGGCTTGGGTCAGAAGCTCTTGTGGGCGATTCGGTTTCGAATAAGGTGTGTAGCGTTCGCTGCCAAGGACCAGCAGCAATGGGTGAACACCGGCCGCATCGACTGCGTGCACCGCATGGACTCCGGGCAAAACAGTCGGAATGATGGGCCCTGTTATCTCATGAATCAATTGCCCAAATGTCGTGTCCTCCTGCGGTGGGCGGCCAACCACCGTGAATGGCCAGATTGCGCCGGGGCGATGCGTGACTTGCTCGACATGCAGGAACGGAAACTCGTGTTCTCTCGCGTAGTACCCCAAATGATCGCCAAAAGGACCTTCGCGTTTCGTACGGGCTGGGTCGATGGTTCCGTGGATAGCAAAGTCGGCATCAGCGTAAATGGGGGCATGATTTGGACCCGTGATCATCGGAATGCGATGCCCTGCCAATGCTCCAGCGAACGTCAACTCGCTGAGCCCTTCCGGTAGAGGCATAACTGCAGCAAGCGTCATGGCAGGAGTTCCTCCGACAGTGATAGTCACGCGAAACGGGCGTTCCTCGCGCAGCGCTTGCTGATGATGGATGCCGATACCTCGGTGCAGTTGGTAATGCAGTCCGATCTCTTTATTCGGTATGTAGTCATTGCCCGATAGCTGGACGCGGTACATTCCCAAGTTGCATTGCATCAATTGGTTCGCTGCGCCCTGGCTGAGTACCTGCGGCAGTGTCACAAATGCCCCACCATCGTCCGGCCACGAGACCAGTTGCGGTAGGTCCGAAACTTGAATTCGGTTTGCGGTCGCTGGGCCGTTGCGGACACTGCTCGGAAGCATTGTCCAAGCAGTCCAAGGTGCTGAAGCGTAACGCAGCGGGTTTTTGAAAAAACAATTTGGGTCGATCTTCAGCTCAATAGCTCGGCGAACGCGATCGATTGTCTTTCGAAATAGGAATCGAGATTGTTCCAACGAACCAAAAAGGTTGCTCACCATTGGGAAGGAGCAACCGGTGGGATTAGAAAAAAGAATGGCAGGTCCGCCACTTGCGTAAACTCGGCGTTGGACTTCCGCGATCTCAAGATGCGGAGAGATAGGATCAGAAACCTCAATGAGTTTGCCATGCTTGCGGAGATCTTCAACAACTTGGCGAGTACTTCGGTGCATGAAAAATAGGACCGTTGGCGGAGAAATGCAGTTGCGAGCGATGATCGGAACGCAGCAGGAATGGGAGCGAACCGAATGGTGTGATCATTGGTCCTTCCGCGTAAAGCATTCTAGACGTAAAATTCGCCCCTGCGGGTACTTGGTCTAGGCTTCTTGACCATCCGAGGAATTCGACACGAGAATAACAACGGAATAATGGAAAAACGACTATATAACTTCTCAGCCGGGCCGGCTGTTCTGCCTGTTCCTGTGCTAGAGCGGATTCGTGACGAGATGATGTGTTTGCCCGGCTGTGGGGCATCCGTCATGGAGATTTCGCACCGGAGCAAGCAGTTTATTGCGATCCAGGAAGCGGCAAAACAAAGGCTGATTCGGTTGCTCGGTGTTCCTGACGACTATGACGTTCTGTTTATTCAGGGTGGATCACGGCTTCAGTTTTCGATGATTCCAATGAACTTGTTGCGTGGTCAAGCTGGGCCAGCACAGTACGTCCTCACCGGATCGTGGGGAAAATATGCAATTGGTGAAGCGAAAAAGGAGGGGGCCACGGAAGTCGTTTACGATGCAGGAGCTACCAATTACGACCGTTTGCCGGGCGACGGCGAGCTTGCTTTTCGCAAAGATGCTGCGTACGTGCACGTCACCAGCAACGAGACGATCCAAGGAGTCCAGTTCCAACACGATCTCCAAACGCCTGCTCCACTGGTGTGTGACAGTTCGTCCGATTTCATGTACCGCCCTGTCGATATTTCCAAGTACGGATTGCTGTACGCTTGTGCCCAAAAGAATGCGGGGCCAGCTGGTGTAACGGTGGTCGTCATACGAAAGGACTTGTTGGCTCGCTCGCAAGATAGCTTGCCCGGTTACCTCAACTACAACAACCATGCAAAAGAAGATTCGATGTGGAACACGCCACCGACCTTTGCAATCTACGTGCTCGGTTTGGTTACCGAGTGGCTGGAGTCTACGGTTGGAGGGCTAGTTGCGATGCACAAGATCAATTTGGAAAAGGCCCAATTGGTTTACGATGTCATCGACAAGCACGCAACCATGTTCCAAGGTCACTCGCAAAAAGAGAGTCGCTCCTTGATGAATGTGACTTTCCGACTTCCCAATGAAGATCTTGAAAAGGCGTTTTTGTCGGAAGCACAAGCCCATGGATTGGATTCGCTCAAAGGCCACCGAAGTGTTGGTGGGATTAGGGCAAGTATTTACAACGCCATGCCTATCGACGGAGTTCGAGCGCTCGCACAGTTGATGAACGACTTTGCGGCCAAGCACTCCTAACGATCCCATTGGAATACGGTAGTGTGTTCCAAACCTATTTCTCTTCACCTAATCACGTACTGTACGGCAATTTTCATGACGTTTCGCATTTTGGTTCTCGACCCGATCGCTCAAGAGGGGTTTGATCTTCTCGATGCACAGCCAGGCTTTGAATACGAAGTTAGGATTGGCCTCAAAGGGGATGATTTGCGTCGCTCATTGAATGAGTTCGACGGTGCAATCGTCCGTAGCGGCGTCAAGATTACGGCTGAATCGCTCGAAGGAAACAAGCGTCTACGAGCCATCGTGCGAGCTGGGGTTGGAACGGACAACATCGACAAGAACGCGGCCACGCGGCTTGGGATTGTCGTCATGAACACACCAGCGGGCAACACGCTCAGCACTGCCGAACATGCATTTGCGCTGATGTTGGCTTTGTCCCGCTCCATCGCTCCTGCATACCAAAGCTTGTGCAGCGGCAAGTGGGATCGCAAGTCGTTTATGGGAGCTCAGTTAGCTGACAAAACGCTGGGTGTTATCGGGATGGGGCGCATCGGCCGCGAGGTTGCGACGCGCGGTCTCGCCTTTGGAATGAGAGTGATCGCGTACGATCCCTTTCTTTCCGATGAAGCTGCGTCGAAGATGGGGATCGAGAAGGCGAATGTGGTCGCGGAACTTTTGCCGCGGGTGGATTACTTGACCGTTCACACACCGCTAACCGATGAGACCAAGTATCTCGTTGGAATGAAGCAGCTTGAAATGTTGAAAAAGGGGGTGCGGTTGATCAACTGCGCCCGCGGTGGCATCTATGAGGAAGCGGCGTTGGTCGAAGGGCTAAAGCGAGGCATCATCGCTGGTGTTGCGCTTGACGTCTTCGAAGAGGAGCCTTGCTCGAATAGCCCACTGTTTGGGATGCCCGGCGTCGTTTGCACACCCCACTTGGGTGCTAGTACCGAAGAAGCACAAACGCAGGTTGCAATCGAAGGTATCGAGCTATTGATCAATTTCTTTAAGACAGGGGAAATTCGTCATGCGGTCAATGTCGCTGCACTCGATCCGAAAACGCTTGATTCGTTGCGAGGTTATCTGGACGCTGCACATCGACTTGGTCTGCTGATGGCGCAGTGGCACAATGGCAGTATCGGTTCGTGCCAATTGCATTACCGAGGCGAAGTTGCCGACAAAGACACCAAACTGCTTACTGCAGCGTTCTGTGCTGGATTGCTTGAAAAAGCGATGGCTGATGACGTGAACATCATCAATTCAGAGATGTTGCTTCGTGAACGTGGAATCGAATTGACTGAGAACCGCAATCGTGAACTAGGCGCATTTAGTTCATCGATTACAGCGGAGGTGAACGGCGGCGGCCAGCGCGTGAAAGCCGGCGTGACCGTTTTCGGCAACAATATGTCGAGGCTGATTTCGATCGATGATTATCGTTTGGAAGCTTATTTGGACGGACACATGCTCTTCTTTACTCACACGGATGTGCCTGGAATCATTGGTCGGGTCGGGACTGTCTTTGGTCAACACCAAGTGAACATTGGACAAATGTCCGTGGGTCGCGCCAGCCAACAACCGGGGGGACACGCGATCGGCGTGCTGAACCTGGACGGTGTTCCGCCGAAAGTTGCTCTAGATCAGTTGATGGCAATCAGCGCCATCGAGAAAGTGCAAATGGTCGAGTTGCCGGGGCTTGGCGTATTACCTGATTGGTTGAGCTAGACGAATGCATCGATTTGCTGCGATTTGAACGCCAAGGTCCAATTGAGCCAACATTGGGCCCGGGGTTGAAATCGTACCATGGGCTCTCATGGCCAAATGGTTATAATGGGGGGAGTCGTTACCCGAATGTTCTAGACTCCTCTCTCCAAAGAATTCCATCAAGATGAGTATACTCGCCAACAAGAATTGGCTTTCTCGATCTGTGCCTGTTGTCGCTGCCCTCTACTGCATCATCGCGCTCGGCTCTGCATTGTGCTTTGCGCAGCAAGCACCAAGTTTACCGACAGCCCAGGGCGTTTGGAGCTCGGAACAGGCGAACAAATGGTATGCAAAGCAGCCATGGTTAGTCGGATGCAATTACATCCCCAGCACCGCCATCAATCAATTAGAAATGTGGCAAGCGGATAAATTTGATCCTGTCACGATCGACCGAGAATTGGGATACGCGGAATCGCTCGGATTTAGCTCTGTACGAGTCTTTCTACACGATCTTTTGTGGAAGCAAGACAAGGCCGGTTTCCTAAAACGCACGGACGAATTTTTGGCGATTGCAGACAAACACAAAATCAAAACCATGTTTGTTCTCTTTGACAGCTGTTGGCATCCACTACCCAAGCTGGGGCCGCAGCCAAAGCCGATTCCCTTCACGCACAATTCCGGTTGGGTTCAGAATCCAGGTATCGAAGTGTTGCAGAATCCTGCCGCATTTCCACACTTGAAGGAATACGTTGTCGGGTTTGTCCGTCACTACGCAAACGATCCACGCGTTGTGGTTTGGGATGTGTGGAACGAGCCAGATAATTTTGACGGAGGTCAAGACGGTCGGCCTGGACTGGAACCAAAGAACAAGCCTGAGCTCGTCAATGCGTTGATGCCTCAAGTATTTCAATGGGTTCGTGAAGCCAATCCATCTCAGCCTTTGACTTCGGGGGTTTGGTTGGATTCGCACGTGATCGATAAACTGTATCCGATAAAACAGACTCAGCTGGCCAATAGCGACGTAATTAGTTACCACTGCTACGGCGACGCAGAGAGCATGAAGTTGTGCATTGAGCGACTTAGCACATTCGGACGGCCATTGCTATGCACTGAATACATGGCCAGACCCAATAAAAGTGTATTTGAACCGCATTTGGATATTATGCGATCGAGCAAGGTTGCTGCATACATGTGGGGCTTTGTGAACGGGAAATCGCAAACGGTTTACCCATGGGATTCTTGGCAAAAGAAGTACACTTCGGAACCCGAACTGTGGTTTCATGACGTCTTGAATCGCGACGGGACTCCGTACAAAAAGGACGAAGTAGATTACATTCGGAAGGTCACTGGAAAGAAGTAATCCCTGGCCGCAAGCGTACTGCACTGACGGTGTGGTAGGGTGGCGGCATTATTCCGAAGTCCATGCGTGGGTATGTGGTCTGATTGCAGCTGTCTAACAGCGGAGTTGAAATGCTGTACCGAAACGACGGAGCTCTCGAGTTAAGGCCGATGGTGGTTCGCGATATTCCCTCGGCCTTGAATATCATCCGAGCGTACGATGAAGATGATGCGGAGGAAGCACAGGAATCCTACGGCAATGGAATAGCCGACCAATACTGCTTCTGTGAGAACCAGGCTGTCATCGGAGTCGTTGGCGCCAAGCCGATTCCGGATACGGATGGCTCATTCGGGCTTTCTTGGACTTATTTGCATCCCGACCACCGTCGCAGCGGCAAGGGTAGTCGAATGTTGCAATGGATCTTGGAGATCATGCGCGAGCGTGACGGCCGCAAGGCGTTCGTTCAGGCCAGTGACTATTCGGATCCTGTTGCAGGTGATATCTATCGAGATGCACGGGATGCTTACACCCAGGTAGGATTTGTCCAAGAGCTGAGGCAACCCGACTACTACGCACCCGGTGAGTCGTTATTGGTGTATGGACTTCGTTTGTGCGAAAAAGAGCCGGTGACGGTTGTTTTGAATCTCGAAGACATCAAATTGACCGATGTCGATGAGATCCCAGAAACCAATGGTGCTTATTGGTTGGCTTGGGAATTAGTGCCGCAAGGGTCGGGGACGAAACCCCAGGATTTTCAACGAGTCTACGAGCAAGTGCGAGAGTGGGGTGGTCGGTCCATTTACATGGCTTTTCCGTCGGATGTCGCGAACGCGTCGTCTTTATTGACTGCGGCTCGATTCAAGACGGCTGGTCGATTGATCGATTACTACGAAGACGGCGTTGACGAAGTCCACTACCGTTACGAGATTTGATCTGAGTTATTGATCGCCATTGCTTTATGCTTTCAGGCTGTTGACGAATTTCATCAAGGCATCTGGAACGGCGTAGGCAGCAACGATTGAAATAGCGATCACGGCGATCCAAAACAAGATATCGGTTGCCAGCGTTGGCTTCAGACGTTGGTCCACTTTCCGATAGCGAAAGTACATCGTTGCAAACGCCATCATCGGAAGCGTTGCGGCTTGCGCCATGCCACCAAATTTGACCATCAATTGTGGGTCTCGCTGGAAAATATAAAAGCCCAGTGCAACAATCGGAAAGATACAGCAAAACAATCGGATCTTCTGGGCTCGTTCTTGCGAAGTCGTGATACGGGCCAATCCGATCAAGTTTAGGAAGTCGACCGTTAAACGGCTGTTGGCGGCGCATGCGAGATAGAGGGTTTTGAACAGCACAGCACCTGCGCCGATGAGAAACAGGACTTGTGTCCAGGCACCGTAAGGTCCTTTGTACATTTCTGAGAGCGTCGCGATCATCTCGGAGCCTTGTGGAACCAAGTTTTGCGGATGGAGGACGGCCGCACCCATAAAATAGAACGCAACGGTGGAAAGAGTGAATACCACCATGCTGCTCCATGCATCCAAGTGCATGACACGGATCCATCCCCGAGCTCGTCGTTCCCAGTCAGGCGATCCATCGTTAACGCCAACATACCTTGCGTACCCTTTTTCAAGGCACCAATACGGATAGTAGAACAGTTCCGTAGCACCGACTCCTGTTATTCCAAAGACTGCGAATGCATCTGCGACTCCATCGCTCGGGATCTGAAACGTCAGGCCGTTGAGGACTTGTGCAACATTGGGCGAGTAAACAGTGAAGCCTAATGCTAACGTGGCCAGAACGGTGATCAGCGTTACGCTGACAACCAAGAAAGTCGTGATCCCTTCGATCCGTCGATAGCTGCCTCCGTAGATGAGTCCGATGGTGACGATGCACGCGACCAATGCCCACGGAAACTCGGCGCGAGTGGATAAGTATCCTCCAAGCCCAGGGGAGATAGAACTGGCCACATTTGCACATAAATTTCCGAATTGCGGAAAGGCCATATTGAGTGACTGCCCGACGCTGCCAGTCATACCACCTAATTGAAAAACAGTGCACACCATCATGGTGAACCACCATATCAACAGCGTGTTTCCGATGATTCGATACTTGGAAATGTCCTGCAATGCACCCAGTGTGGGCTTGCCGGATGAAATGGCGTATCGTCCCAGTTCGACTTGAACGAAGACTTTGATGACACAGCTAAACAGGATTAGCCAGAGAAACACAAAGCCGTGTTTTGCGCCGATGGCCGTAGTGAGAATGAGTTCTCCTGAGCCGACAATGGTACCGGCGAGGATGATTCCAGGGCCTATCTGTCGAAGGGCTGCAAAGAGTGTTGCTGGCGGCTCCTTGATCGCGTCGCTCGGGAGAGCATACGGGTCAAACGCAATGACTTGCTCAGACATGTCGGTCCAGTTCGAATGGGAAGCACGCGATCTTGCAGGGCTATCGATCCGCGAGCTTTCAAAAGGTGGGAGGAAAGGTACATTCGCAGGCTGACCATCTTAACCGAAATCCCGCACGATGTGAGGGAAACGAGAGCGACGAGCGGCATGTTTGAACGTTGCCACCCATACTTGTTTTTGGACGGTACGGTTGCAAGCCGCCAAGTTGATCGCTGGCGATTCGTCTTTGGCAGATCAGTGTTCGACGTGATTCAGCCGAAAGAAGCGGTTGTACTCATCCCGCCAAGATCGAATTTTGGGAGCAATTCGGTGGCTCAGTAAGCCAGCAGCCCTCTGTTGCTGCATGTCTTGCAAATAGTTGCAGTAAACACTTTTGGTTTCCTGCGAAGCGTTGAGCATCAATGCCACGACGCTCCATGCATCGCGATAGTCTTTCGCGGTGAGCGGTGTGTTGGGATCCATTTGTTCCAGCCGTTCCAGGTCGCTGACTTGGCCGTACCTGATTTGTGTTTGCACGGCTGGTAAATGACTGGCATGGCAAACCGGGGTGTCGTCGAGTGTTTCAAAGTACTCGGCCATCCCCTCATCGAGCCATACCGGCAATCGCATTTTGCTCGCGTCGAGCAAGGCATGGGTGCATTCATGCCTGAGATCGTTGATCCACTGGGGATGGAAATAGGTGAGGACGAGTCCGGGACCACGGTGCCGAATGTACAGCGCACGCCTGCTTGGAGCGCTGGGCATGATTTTCTGTGCATATTGATCTAATGCTTCGCGACTCTCCAATACGACGACATGGATAGGCTCTTCGGTGATCGCGATTCCAAGCGAGTTTCGCATTTCGATTGGTAGGCCGGCCAGCGCTGGAAGGAACGCTTCGAACTTCTCTTGGGCGACGGTGCTGTGGATGGCGAATTGGCCACAGTTGCATTGCACCGGCCAAGCCAGCTTGTTGGGCTTTGAGGGCGAGTTGGCGTTATCGTTGTTGAGATACGCCGGCGTACGAGAAGATGCGAGCTGCGTAAGGGAATCTTGCGAGAATACCACTGGGCCAGCGATGAATGCAAATGACAGACAAAGCAGCGAAAGGCAATGCAATCGAATGGAATCGGGCTTCATTCGTTCCAAATTCTCCCCATGCTTCTTCGATGTTTAGTCCGCAATCACTTGAAAAAAGCGTCATCGGTCGTAGGTTTGAATTCTTGCATCCATTTGTAGATGGTTGCCACGCGACTGCGGTCATTGGCTGCAAGGTTTTGGGTTAGGATCAGCTTTGCTGTAACCTCTTGAACCACTCCGTCCTTGGTGCGAACGCGTCTCGTTTCCTCCGGGATCTGCGATTGTCCGATCAACAGCTCATTCAATTGCAAACGCATCTGTGGAGGTAGACGAGGTGGGTAGAGAGCGTTGATACGAACGGACCAGTTTGCGTAGTCTCCATAGCTGGCCGCGATGTTTTGCGGCGTTGCCAACGGCTTAAAGTAGTATCGTTGCCATTGATTGCCAATCGAGAAATAGCCTTGCGGCTCCGCTTTGGTTTCTCCATCACTGGTAAACAACATCGTTGCATTGTTGTCGAGTTGCTTCAACGCTTCGTTGAGTTTGTTCTCGACTACTTGCATCTCTAGATGTACCAGCTGCTTTTTGTTTACGTCCATCAGAGTAATTCGACTCTTGCTTGGATCGAAAACGGTGCACCGTCCGCCTTCTTCGTCCCACTCGATGTATTGACCGTTGGTAAACATGGTCTGAATACTGGTAGCGGGTGGCTTGGTTTGATCCGTGTAGATATCGGTTCGGATTCGGAATTCCATGGTTTGGTTGGGGCTTGCCTGAGCGAATATGGTCGATGACGATATCGAGATGACGATGATCGCAAAAATCTTGAGAGCGGCAGCCAGCACTGGGGTACGCATATGCATCTTCACCTAGACATTGGTCTTATCGAAACGAATGAACCGACGCAACGGCTGCATCTTTGGCAACGTCGACGGTAGGGTCGAATGGATAGAAAATTCTAGCCATACGCTGTGATATTTCGCTCAGGTAGAATCGCTGAAACGTTGCTTCGTCGGTGTCGGTCGAAGGCATCCCCATTTGCGGATAAACAAAGTCGGGGAACATTTTGTGAAAGACCGGACTGTTTCCATCGGCCACTTTATAGACTTCTACGGACGAAGAACTGCGTCCTTTGTAAAGTGTCGGCCCGTCGTGGAGCTTGAGGTCGGTGACTTCGATGGCAACCACGTAGTCTGCGTTGAGACGACCACCGATCTTCGTCATGTCATGCTCGCCAGCGGGCAAGTCGTTGAGGATTCTGCCGATCTCCTCTTGATTGATCATTTGGATTTTTTTGACATTCGTCGCGAGCAATGCGTGAACATAATTGCTGACGATGATTCCTGTTGCATCCGAATTCATTCCAGCCGAAGTCGTTACGACGACTGCGACCTTCTTTTCTTTGAGTTCGTCGAACTCTGCTGGTGCGTCAGTCCCTTTGACGACTCGCATCACGTTTGCCATAAACGAGATACAGCCCATGCTGGAAAGCATGGTGGCGCAGAGGATCGCCGCGAAACCAAGCTGCATGGATCGCAGCGAAATTACTTTACCAAACTTCGAGACAACAACGCAAAATTGCATATAGGCAGCCATGCAGGAATCCTTTCCAAACGCATTCCGCTTTGAAAATCTAGCGACAGACAGCAAGCTTGTAGCAAGTGCATCACGTCGATGCTAGACGGATCAGCCACTCGACGACGGCGATGGCCAAAAAGCCGCAAAGCAAGACGACGGCGGTTGATCCAAGAGTGCGTCCATAGCGCATTTTGCCTTGAAATGCCGTCCAGAGTAAAAGAGGGGAGCCCAAGAGGCTGAGTATGCAAAGCAGTACGCCTGCGATGTTTGATTGCAGCCCACGCGTGAAATCGCCTCGCATCACATGTGCCCACGCGGTGGTCATCCCGCATCCGGGGCATCGAATGCCCAGGAGCGTATACAGAGTGCAACCAGGCAGCCCTAGTTGGGTATGGGTTCCAAGTCCTTCAGGGGACGGAGTCAGGCAAGCCGCGGTAAGGAGCAACACAGCCAGCCCTACGCCAAGTACCGCGAGTCCAAACCGTTCCGTCCTGCCCATGATGGTATTCGTCGGGGCCGCAATGGAGTTAGCCTTGGCCGCAATCGAATCAGGCTGGGATAGTTGAGCAATCTGGGGCATGTCTTTGTTCATCGAGGCCAAAAAACTCTTGCGAATTTATGATTCTGCAATCGAAAACTGACATTCCGCCAGAATTTCTCAACCGCTAAAGTCCACCTCAAGATCGTCCTCAATGGAGATGGCCTATGCCGTACGGAATTTACCTTTCAGCCTCTGGAGCACACGTCCAGAACCATCGACTGGAAGTTCTAAGCAACAATCTAGCAAACATCAATACGCCGGGGTTCAAACCCAGTATGGCGATTGTCCAGGCACGCCACAACAAAGCAATCGAAGACGGAGAAGTTTCCGCAGGATCAGGCACGATTGCGGACATCGGCGGCGGGGCAAAAATCCAACCGACACAAACCGTGTTTGACCGTGGGCCGCTGGAGGCCACAGGCAATAAAACCGACTTTGCGATCAATGACGAAAACAGCTTCTTTGTCGTCAAGCGTGGCGAGGATCAGTATTTGACTCGGGCTGGCGGCTTTGTTTTCAACTCCAATGGAATTTTGACGAACACCAACGGCGACGAAGTGATGAGCGTCGACGGGAATCCTATCCAGATCGACCCAACTCAGCGCTTTGAAGTCCATAACGATGGCACCATCCAGCAAGGTGGCGGTTCCATCTCGTTAATGCTGGCTCGACCTGAATCGCTCGGAGATCTTGCTCGCTCAGGAGATAACCTGTTCAAGCCTCTCGCAGAGGTTCAGCAGGTTCCTCTTCGAGAGCGATCGCTAGTCAGCGGGCATTTGGAAAAATCAGCCGTCAATCCGACGACCGCCATGATGGAGCTGATCGAGGCAACCAGAGCGTATGAATCGAACCTTCGTTTGATTCAGCACCAGGATCAAGCGTACGGCAACCTCATTGGTCGCATGCTCAAAGAATAACAAATACTCAGATAGTCAATCTATACAATAGGACGTAAGTCATGAGCGTACAAGCACTATACACGGCCGCATCCGGCATGGACGCGATGCAAACGAAGCTGGACGTGATCGCCAACAATCTGGCAAACATCAACACGACGGCATTCAAGCGGGACCGCGCCAATTTTGAGGACCTTCTTTATCGTGACGAAGTATATCCAGGTATCCTCGACTCCAACCAAAACGCGACGCCTGTCGGAGTTGAAATCGGCTTGGGGGCACGTGTTCAAAGCACACAAAAAGACTACACACAAGGGACGATCGAGCAAACAGGACGTGAGCTCGATGTCGCGATTGAAGGACGCGGGTTTCTCATCGTCAATGATCCTGTGAAACAAGGGCCTGTCTACACCCGAAGCGGTAATCTCGATGTGAATTCCAATGGGCAGTTGGTCATTGGTTCCGCGCAGACGGGACGCTTGGTCGACCCTCCCATCAATATTCCCAACGATGCCACGAATATTGTGATCAATGCGAACGGCCAAGTGATGGTTCGCAAGGTTGGTGAAATCCAAATGACACAAGTGGGTGAAATTCAGATGGCCTCCTTCGTCAACCCAGACGGTCTCCTCAAGATTGGCGAAAATCTGTATCAATCCACCGATGCAAGCGGCCAAGCTCAGCTCGGACAACCTGGCCAATTGGGGCTCGGCATTCTGCGGCAAAGCTCGCTCGAAAAGTCCAACGTCGAACCTGTTAAAGAAATGATCGATTTGATTACCACCCAACGCGGCTTTGAGCTTAACTCCCAAGCGATCCAAGCGAGCGACCAGATCATGCAACAGATCGCTAACTTGCGCAGATAATATGAACGCATTCATGCATAGGTACAAACGAATTTGCCTTAGCTTTTTGAGGCTCGGCGCTACGACACCCGTTGGCATTCCGTCGTTTGCATTCCTATGCGCTTTGCTCATGCTTTGTGTGGCTATCTGGCAACCTGCACATGCTCAAGTGCGGCCGTCGGTCCCGGGGCGAACATCCAATGTTCAGCTAACATTGCGATCGAATGCAGAGTGTCCATCCAATGTGTTGCTGCTTTCGGATGTCGTAACACTATCCGGCTCCGATGCGATCATTCAAGAAATCACCGAGACACCGATCGCGCCAGCGCCGAGACTAGGTCAAACGCAGACTTTGTCCCGGGAATCTCTCGCGAAAGCGTTATCGTTGCGAGGCATTCCTCAAGAGGCGATTCGCTGGAAAGGGGCAGCGGAGTGCTGCGTGCTACGCGTCGATGGCGTCCGGAAAAAAGCGGACAGCAATCCCGCATCCAACCAACAGAATTCTATTCACTCGGCTGAGCATGTCGGGCGTGGCGCTCAAGATTTTGTCACACTCGCGGCCGCAAACCAACCTAACGCCCCCACGCAACAACCTGCAAATGGACCTGCGCCTGGGCAGCCTGCAATCGATCGGTCGCAGTTTGTGACGCCATTCACGACTCCCGTGGTTGTTACGCAAGCGGAACGCATTTCCGCAGAAATCATTTCGAATTACCTGCAGACAAAAACCAACTCGGTAGGGCGATGGATTATCAAGCCAAACTTGCCACCGGAACACGCCAAGCTGCTCTCGCAGCGCGGCAAAATCATGGGTGTTGCTGGTGGGCAGCCTCCCTGGGAAGGTGATCAGGAATTTATCTTTTTGGTAAAAGGACCCAGTGGCGAGCAATCGATTGCTGTGCAAGCCAACGTGAAGCTGCCCGAGATGGTGGTCGCGGCCAATCGCGCTCTTTCCAAAGGTTACGTCTTGAAGGAAGAGGATCTTGTTTGGATTCAGATGCCTCGCGGCTCTTCGTTCGGTGCAGAGGATTGTTTTTCGGATATCGAAAAGCTTGTTGGCAAACAGCTACGACGCGCCATGAGCACTCAGCAAGTGATTCGCCTGAGCGAAGTGGGGCCCCCGACGGTCATCCATGTTGGCGATGTTGTGGCGATCGAAGTAGTCAGTGGGCAAATCGCAGTCGAAACCCTCGGACGTGCCGTGGAGGCTGGGGGTATCGATGATTTGATTCAAATCGACATCATGCAAGTTGGAAACGATACCAAAAAATCGCGAGTGCACGCTCGCATTACAGGGGAAAGGTCCTCTACGGGGAAGATGAAAGCGGAGTTATTTGCGAATGGATCGCAACCGCCCAACGCATACAACGCAAACGCGACCCAATCCAATCTTAAACGATAGCTAGGTGCAGCCATGTTATTTTCCATTCAAAACAGCCACTGGTGCATACCTGTGTTCAGGTTGGCATGCGTGTTTGCCGTTGCGTTAGGATCCTGTAGCGAGATTCTTGCCCAAAATAGCAGCCTGTTTCAACGGCCTATTCAATACGTTGCTCAGAACTCCGTGGAAGCCAACGGCGCCATGGCAAGCGGAGCTTTGTCTGGCCGAGGTGTCCCGGATCCTGCCATGAATACCATTGGACCGAACTCCCAAATGGCAGGTCAAGTTCCATTCGGTATGCCCAACGGCATGCCTGGAGGGCCCCTCGATCCGGCTCCCATGATGGGATTGCAAACGGCATGGTCCTATGTTCCGCCAACACCCGCCCGTGCGCTTAAAATCCATGACATCGTTCAAATCAGAATCGAGGAATCCGCAACCTCGTTAGCTCAAGGAAACACGAGCTCACGAAAGACCACGTCCTATGATGCGGTATTGAAAGACTGGATTCGATTGGTCGGCATCGATACGATCAAGCCTGCTCCTCAGTCGGACGGAGAGCCTCGGGTGCAGACTACGCAAAACGAAGTTTACCGGGGCGACTCGACACAGCGCACTAGCGAATCGCTCACGACCAATATCGCTGCTGAAATTGTCGATATCAAGCCGAACGGGCTACTCGTCCTGAGCGCTCACAAGACGATTACTCTCAATGACAATACCTGGGAGTTGTCTCTGACCGGTTCGTGTCGCAACACGGATATCGACCCAAGCAATGTGGTGCTCAGCCGAAATCTTCTCAACCCCATCATCAACAAACAAGACCGTGGTCACGTCCGAGATGGCTATTCCCGAGGCTGGTTGACTAAATTGCTCGCTCGCATCAAACCTTTCTAGCCGTCCGCGTCTCATTCTTTGAGATCACCGACGCATTTTGTTTGATGAGATTCCGTGTACAATGGTTCGCTTGAATCGCAACCATTTGATACGCACCGCCTTTGCACCATCCTCAGGACTTCACTCATGAGTGATCAAGACTCTCCGCTAAAGCCTATCCAATCTGAAGCGCTTGGCGAAGACGAAAAAGCTCGCCCCCAGCCTGCTGACGAACCACCATTTTCGCTCGAAAGCGAGGATCTGGTGGATATGATGCGCCGGACGGTGGATCGATTGCACTTAGATGGGACCACCCGCGGCGATCTCAAGATTCTGAGCCGAACGTTGCGCGAGTTGAGGTACGCATTCAAGGTCTTTCAACCTTATCGGCGTCGTCGCAAGGTTACGATTTTTGGTTCTGCCCGAACTCCGTCCGATCATCCTGCATACATTCAAGCTGTCGAAGTAGCTAAACGCATTTCGCAACATGGATGGATGGTGATTACCGGGGCTGGCGGCGGCATTATGGAAGCTGGTCACAAAGGTGCCGGTCGGGAAATGTCGATGGGGCTGAACATCATGCTCCCATTTGAGCAATCCGCCAACCCGTACATCGATGGTGACGCTAAGCTTGTTACGCTGAAGTATTTCTTTACCCGCAAACTGATGTTCGTAAAGGAATGCAGCGCTGTCATCTGTTGTCCGGGTGGTTTCGGTACGCTCGACGAGACACTCGAGGTTTTGACCCTATTGCAAACGGGAAAGCAAACCATGTTTCCGCTCGTCCTGCTGGATGAGCCGGGCGGTTCGTTTTGGAGCGGTTTACAGCACTTTATTGAATCGCAATTGCTCAAGCAAAAGTTGATCAGTCCCGAGGATGTGCATCTCTACAAAGTGACCGACAGTATCGATGTCGCTATCGAGGAGATCCTAAACTTCTATCGCAATTACCATAGCATGCGCTATGTCAATGACTTGCTCGTAATTCGAATGAATCAAGAGCTTTCGCCTCAGAAGATCGAGTCGCTCAATGGCGAATTCATTGATATTTTGGCTTCAGGGCAGATCGAACAAAAAGGTTCTTTGCCAGAAGAATCCAATGAGCCTGAGCTAGCGGAGATGCCTCGTTTAGTGATGCACTTTGATCGAAGGCATTTGGGGCGTCTGCGGCAATTGATAAACCGCATCAATGGTCTATAAGGGCTTACTAAGCCGTTGCAGGTTTTTTGCGAGTCCATTTGATGGCGGTCACGGCTAGCAGCACGATGGCGCCAGCGACGACTCCAACACAGCCTTCAAGAAACATCGTGGTTAACAACTCGAGCGGATAACCGATTACGGGCACTTTGCCCGCACTTTCGCCGAGATGATCAATGCCATGATGCAAGGTCGGCCATTTGTGGGCGAGGATTCCACCCCCGACGAAAAACATGGCCGCCGTCCCCGCCACCGTTAGAAATTTCATTAGTGGTGGTGCAGAGCCTGACAAGACGATGCCCAGCTTCTTGGTCCAACCTTCCTTGCGGGCAAGGTATGCCCCGACATCGTCAATCTTGACAATCGCGGCTACCAACCCGTAAACCCCAATGGTCATCAAGACGCCAACACCCACCATCACGATAACCCGCGTCAAGAAAGGTGTCTTTTCCACAATCCCCAACGCGATCACGATGATTTCGGCAGAAAGCACGAAATCGGTGCGCACGGCACCTTGGATCTTTTCTTTTTCTGCTGCGACAACGTCGATCTCTTCCGTTGCCAATATTTCTTGATGCTTAGCCAGGTGAGCCGCATCCTCTTGGTGCGTGTGCAAAAACTTGTGGGCCAGTTTTTCGCATCCCTCAAAGCATAGGTAAGACCCGCCTGCGACCATCAGCGGACTGATGGACCACGGGGCAATCGCACTCAATAGCAGTGCGCCCGGAACTAAGATCGCCTTGTTGACAAAAGAACCTTTGGCGACCGCCCAAACGATGGGCAACTCTCGATTGGGCGTCGAGCCAGAAACCTGCTGGGCGTTCAGTGCCAAATCATCGCCCATAACCCCCGCAGTCTTGCTGACCGTGGTCTTGGTCAGCAACGCCACATCATTCAGAACCGACGCAATATCGTCGAGCAGTAGCAAAAGGCCGGTTGCCATGAAATGTTGACTTTCCTTGCGATCCGAGTTCCGAAAGACGTGTGTTTTCCGTTAATAATGGAAGTGCACGGGTGTAGTTTAGCGAGCGTTCTCGTTTGAGCAAATGCGGGTCCAAGCTGGTTTTGAAGATAGGCGTTCTTCTAAAACTGATCTAGATTGCATCACCCAAAAATGATAGATCCAATTCACACCGAATAGTGCGATCCGTTGTGACCCCCACGGCAAGACGCCGCAAGCCAAAAAAACGCATTCAGGGATGAATTTTATGAAGTTCCAAATCAATCGTTCAGTTGCAAAACTGTTTACACGGATATCCTTGGCGATCGCCTTGTGCACGCCTTTGATTCAGGTCACCGGTACTTTCGCCGCGGATCCGGTCGCCAAAAACGCTCCGACGAGCGACGCACTGACTTTGAAAGCAGAAAACGGACCTTGGTTAGTGCTAGCGAAGTCGTTTGAGGGAGCCAACGCAAAAACGCAAGCCGAACAGCTTGCTGCTGAATTGAGAAAAGATTTTAAGCTTCAAGCATACTGCCTAAGCAAACGATTCGATTTCACTCAGTTTCAATCGGGTGCCGGTTTCGATGAAAACGGTCGTCAACGCAGGATGAAGTTTCGCGACCAAAAGGTCGTCGATGGATATGCAGTTCTCGTCGGTGACTTTGACTCCATCGATAGCGTTGCTGCTACCGACACTCTTGCAAAGATTAAACACATTACGCCACGCAGTGCGATGGCTGAAGGGGCTGCTCCTGCAACGCCAACCGATGACTCCGTGTCGGTCAGCTCCTATCGACAGTATCTGCGCAACTTTATTTACAACGGCAAAGATGCGGTCAAGGAGCCAAGCAAACCAGGACCAATGGCGAATGCCTTTATCACGCGAAATCCACTTTTGCCCGCCGAGTTCTACAAGGCTCCCGAGCTGGACAAGTTTGTAAAGAAGCTCAATGAGCAAAAAGGATTCTCGGACTACTCGCTGATCGATTGTCCAGGCAAATACACCGTTCGTGTTGTTGTGTTCCGTGGCGAAGATCAAACCGTTAGCTGGGGCAGAACGACTGGCAGGACCAAAGAAGAAGAGCAAATCTCGCAATTGGATGTGGCTGCCGAACGCGCTGCTCTGACCGTGCGAGCGCTCCGACGTGCTGGGTACGAAGCGTACCAATTCCACGACCGCTCCCAAAGCTACGTTACTATCGGTAGCTTCAATGAACTTGGAAAAGTAGATGCCGCCAATCGATTTGTTTACGATAAAGGCATTCAAGACATCGTCGAGAAGTTCGGTGCCACCAAAAAGATCACGCGTTCGCAACAATTCGGCACCACTCCAACCCCACGCTTGTTGCTGGAACTCGTCGATCAATCGATGATTCCGGAATTGACACAAGCCAAGGGCAAAGACATCGCGACATGGCTTGCCAAGTTCTCCGTCGCTTTTGACCTCAAGCCAGCACCGATGGCCGTTCCTCGCATGTCGGTCTATTCAGGGTCCCTACTGGGCAGCGATCGCCGATAGCATCCTGTCCCATAACCTGGGATTAAAATCACAGCTGCGATCCATCGCATGAAATACTCGACTCGAAAATCTCGGTCGAGTATTTTTTTTTGAAGTATCCGCAAAGCGACTTCAACTCGATATCAGTCCACGGTGATCCGGCGAACAAGGGCTCCCTTCTAGCGACTTCGCAGCATTCGAATTGCTTCGATGCTCAGCTCCGCGATGGCAGCCGCTCGTTGTACCGATGATGCAGGATTCGACTCCACGCGGTAGTTACGCGGTTGCGGAGGAGCGGGTGGTGGGACAAATTCCGGGCCAAAATCGAATCGGTTCCCTTCCTCTGGAAAACCAAAATTGGGATCCTCATGGGAGAAAGGCGCCGAATCGAAATCGTACGTGTTGCGTGGATAGTAGGGTGTGCCATTAGGTTGTGCATAATGCCGAGGAGTCGCGTACGATGGGTTGCTCGGCGCTACGCGTAGCGATAATCCTCCTCCCCATTGAGGCGGAACTGCTGGATGCTGTGGGTATGCGCCAAAGTTGGATTGGTGATGATGACTCGGTGGGCAAAACTTAGGCTGGGTTGCCGCGTATGCCTTGTCAAGATTCAATCGCAATCGCTCCACCCTCTTCGATAGTTCCGTCAAATTGTCGCGCGTGCGACGATCGTTTCGTACGTTGCAGTCGGCGTTAACCAGGCCGTTTACTTGTGTCGCGAGAACGCATGTTCGATGCAAGGTGGCTTGAACTTGCTGCCATGAAGCACCGCATTTTACGGACTCCAAAAGTTGGCATGCTGCATTGTCGAGTTGGAACGCAGCGTGAGTCGCTTGGCTATACGGAAACGATTTGTTCAACCGTTCGGAAATGTCCTCGGTTTTTCGTTGCAATGCATATGCGTCTCCCAAGGCCCTGCTCCATGGGTTGGCTTGAAGGAATGACGCCCCCATCAGAACGAAAAGCAAAGCCATCGCTCCCCTCGCCATGCGAGCCAAACCCCGAATCGGATCCAATATGAATATCATTCTCGAGTTCCCCCAACTGAAATGCCCACGCGATACCATCCAATTTCAACCGCATAGGAATGCATTACAAAAGTTGTTCCAACTGAGAGTTTCTTGGAAACAATTCTGCGGTTCTCTTTATTGCCTAGCTTTTCGCATCATTGTGCAAGCA
>CAIXME010000434.1 GCA_903920425.1 uncultured Pirellula sp.
ATTCGTCGGCCAGGTAGCCAACTTGGCACACTTTGATGTGGTCGCTGTATCTTCGGACGTTAGTGTTGGTCTCTGGTTGATCCGGTAAGTCTGCTGTTGCATGTTCAGCGTAAACAGGACAGCTCAATTGCGCAGAAACAAAAAACAACGCAAACAACAGGTATGCTTCGAAAAGCTTGATCATTCAAGAGGGCTCTCAAGAGGTGTTTTCAGACAGAACTGCAATGGGAAACCATTTTGCCCAGTTGGCTATTTCCCGTCTTGAATAGGGGCCCAGCTTGTTTGAATAATTGCGGCGTTTAGGGCTTTTTTGAACGGGCGTGTTTGTCCCGCCAAAAACTCGGTGTTGAGCCGTACACGTCCTTGAACTGGCGTGAGAGATGAGCCTGATCGCTAAATCCAAACCGTTGGGCGATTTCGGCAATCGAGTTTTGCGATTGAATTAATGCAGCAGCCGCTCTCGCTAATCGCAGCTTGCGATGGAACTGCATAGGGGACGTGTGAAGATGCACTCGGAACTGCCGCTCGAAAGCGCTTACGGAAAGACCAACGAGCTTTGCAAGTCCCGAATTGGTCAGCGAAATTTTGGTCTCATCCTGCATTTCTTCCAAGGCCGGCGCCAACTGTGGCAAAGGAAACGACGGTCCCTTGAGATCGGGAAGAAGCATCGCTATGCCCGCCGTGGCCGCGAAATCCCCTCGTTGATTTCTTAGAGGGATCTTGTTGGTCTGATACCAACGGAGCGCGCGGTCATAGCCGCTGATTAATTCAATGCGATTCACGATTCTCTGGCCGCGCAACACGAGCGAGTCATCAGCTCTGAATGCTTCGGCAATCCAGGGGGGAGACAGATCGTGGTCTGTCTTGCCATTCGCTTCTGCCAAGGACGCAAGAGAGTAGTCCAATTGAAAGGTCTGATTGACACGTAGATAGCGTCCGTTGGCATCTTTGATCCAAAACTGCACTTCACTCAAGCAATCCAGCAACAAAAGCGTATCCGATAGGTCCAGCTCAGATAGCAGCCTCGCTATGTCATTTTCCCGGTGTACTCGTTTGGCATTCATGACATTCATTATAGCTTGAGCAACGCCTCGATCGCAGTCCAGAACAGCCTGATTCGATCCTCGTGCATTGGCTGGATAGAAAGCGAGCTTTTTCTCAAGTCTCCTGTGCGGGGCTGTTATGCAGTGCTGTTTTAAAGCAAGAAGGGTCTCCATGATTTGACGCTCTGCGAATCACAGAAAACAAATGTCATTCCACTTCAGCGACTACCGGCTAGTGGAAAGCTCATGCTAAAGCTACTATTGGATGTTCCACCCTCGTCACCCACGTTGGCTTCGATTTCGTAGTTTCCTTCTTCCGCCCAACGTAGTTCGATCAGCTTCCATTCGAATTCATCGCCTGTCAATTGCGATGTGGAAAAGATGTTCCCGACGATACCAATCTCGCAACCGAGATTGGATGTGTTGCGTGTTTGGTCAGCTACTTGGATCTTTAACTGGTCTCGTACTTTGCCTTCATTGTGCACTTGCACGAGAAATCGATGCGTGCGATTTTTTGAAAGGTCTTCTGTTTTGAAACAGGGTGTCACTCGAATCCGAGAACGCGCGTCGATTGCGACTTTGCATAGGACGAATGGTTCAACTGCTTTCTTTAGCTCCTCGACATTGGTTGCGTGCATCAGCGAATGACTGGCCGAAAGCTCATGCAGCTTGCTTGAGGCGAAAGGAGCCAACATCAAAAGGTTGTCCGCTTGTTCGGTGATGGAGGGCGGAGCTTTTTCTATAGAAGTTCGCCGATCGATCAGTCGCTCGTAGCGACGAATGGACTCATCCACGTATGCAATGGCTTCCTGACGCTGGCCATCGTTTCCAAATACTCCCTTGGTTTGAATGTCCCGAATATGCATGCGCATGCGGCTGATCCATTCCCGAGCAGCATTCTCGCGAAACACGGGGTTACTGTCCACATGAACGTAAATGGCGCTCGTGTGAGCAATATCCGGATGCCAAATGGCATTCCACTGATCGTTCCGAGAGCATCTTGCGACAATCCAACGACTTTCATTGGCCGGTAGATTCAACTCGAACGTCGCTTCGCTTTCATCTGTTTCGATCTCCTTCAAAACCTCGCCATTGGAAATGATCTGCAAACGGCCGATCGGAAATCGCGATTGCGCTTTAACCGAGATGACGAGTGATTCATCCTTCTTCACGCATACGACATCGCCAACCTGCTTGGAATTGACTGTCAAAAATAGAAGTGGTCCAGAGGTTGTAAATGTCCGGCCTCGGCGTATACCGTCAATCCACTTTTCGTAGCTAAAGTCTCCGTGTAGCTTTACGTATGCCCTTGCGCAACCCGCGATTCGTGCGGGATGATCGCTGCCGTTGGTTAGTGGCAATTGGAAACCACAGTCCAGCAAGCGATAGTAGTCATCAGGATCAATTTGATCGAGCGAATCCGTGAGGGAGTGGATTGCATTCAATGGAAGCTCGTGATTGGCACCGATACCATGCGCTTCAATACTGATCGCGCCCTGTTCC